>CAMTNN010000159.1 GCA_947073895.1 uncultured cyanobacterium | reverse complement strand
CAGTGCTTATTTACGATTAAATCTTCATTTAAGTCTGATTCTCTACCCCAAATTGTTATATCTTCAAAATTATCATTCAATAACCATGCGAGTGTTAAACCCCAACATCCCGGACCAAGTACAGTAAGTTTCATATAATCTGCTCCTTCTAGTATAAGACTATTATACTATAATAATCGCTCTATAGCTATTTTAGCGAGTTATTGTAAATATTTATTAACATTAAGACAAATAATTAGAGAAAAATAACTTTTATATAATACAGGGGATTTTAATATGGGATTAGAAATTTATAACAAACAGCAAGCGGCTACTATAAAAGAAATTTTTGCAGATGGAATCATAACAGATGATGAACGCAAAAAAGCTGAAAAGGATAGCATAAGTAATGAATTAATGACTGAGCTTCAGGGAAAAACTCCAGATCAAGTTAATGAATATGTAGATAAACTGTTTGGTAAACAAGAAGAATCAAATGACCCTTGGTATAAGAAAATAATCGGAGGTTTACTTGGCGGCTTAACAGGAGCATATGCTGCATTTAAAATGTTCAAGGGCGGTAAAGCTGCATTAATCGGTGGCCTTATTGGCGGAGTTGCCGGATTTCTAATTGGCGCATTTTCTAAAAGAAAAAATGATGTTCCGGTGACAAATGAAAAAGTTCAATGTAAGGCAAATGAGGTTCCTGCATTTACGTATACGGTAAAATCAGGGGACAGTCTTGCTAAAATAGGACGAAAAAACAATGTTAGTCTTTCAAGATTAAGAAAAATGAATCCTATGAAAGATGAAAATAAGTTGTATATAGGGCAGGAAATTAATATTCCAAAAAGTTATAATATAGATGGATTAACTATTGATAACAACTTAAAAAGTGTTTCGGAATACTCTGGCGTTAGTGAAAATTATCTTCACGATATTATTGACGGTTTAGAATGTAAAAATAACGGGCCTGAATTAAAGGCTTATTATGATGGTGTGAAAGACGAAACTCATCCTAAAGGACATTTAACAATAGGCTTTGGGCATATAGGCAAAGTTAATGGAAAACCAATAAACGAAAATACCGAAATTAAACTAGAAGATGCATATCGAATTCTTACATATGACATATTGGCAGCCAGAGCAGAAGCGATTACTTTTTTAGGGGAAGAAGAGTTTTTTAGTGCTCCTCAATCGCTGCAAGATGCTATTATTGATATTGCATATAATAAATCTTCTGAAAAAGTTTTTGACGGCATAGAAAGAGATGAAAACGGAAATATTATAAATGATAAATTTATTAGCGACACAACACAATTGCGCGAAGATTTGGCTAATAGAGATTATGTATCAGCTGCAAAACATGTTATTTATAACACAGAGAATTTGGGACTAAAGAAGCGAAATATTTATAGAGTAATTACTGCAACCCGTGATTTGACTGCACAAGAACGCTCAGCGGTTTTGCAGTCAATGAAGCAATACTATGAATCTGTACACGATGAGCTCAAAGACTCATATCCAACAGAGGCACGTATTTTGCAAAAAAGCTGGGAAAAAGCAGAAAAAGGAAACTGCAGTAATTTCTTTAACTAGGCTCTTGTGAAGCTTGCCAACGCTCGTCTTAGGACTCCGCAATTTTTTCTAAGTAAGTTTTGCGCATCTTCTTTTGACAATGCACATTGCAGCATTAAAATAGCTGTTTTAACTGACCAATCGCATTCAAGTAATGTTTTTAGTGCTGTTGAAGAATTTACTCCTGCAATTTCAGAAACGATTCTTATTGCGCGATCTTTAAGTTTTTCATTCGTTGGCATTAAATCAATCATAAAGTTTTCATATGTTTTGCCAATCTTAATCATTGAGCCTGTTGTAAGCATATTAAGTACCATTTTTTGAGCAGTACCGGCTTTCATACGGCTTGAACCTGCAATAACTTCCGGCCCTACTTCAACACAAATGCCTAAGCCGACTTCTTCTAATATTGCTGCTTTGTGGTTACAAGTAATTGCAATAGTTTTACATCCGATTTTTTCAGCATGAGAAAGAACTCCTAGCAAATATTTAGGGTTTCCGCTTGCTGAAATAACAACGCAGACATCATCTTTTGTAAGAATTTGGGCATCACTTATCCCAAGTTCAAAATTGTCTTCTGCTCCTTCTACAGCAAGTCTAAGAGCCTTGTCTCCGCCGGCAATAATTCCTGTGACTAAATCCGGTGTAACACCGAAAGTAGGTGGACATTCGGAGGCGTCTAAAACACCTAACCTTCCTGATGTACCTGCTCCAAAATAGTATAGTTTACCTCCGACAAGGAATTGTTTTGCAATAATATCTACTGCTCGAGCGATATTAGCACTTTCGTCTTCCACTGCACGCGCCACAATTTGGTCTTCTTCATTGATTTTTCTTACAATATCAATTGTAGAGAGTAAATCAATGTTTTTAGTGTTTTCATTTCTGTACTCAGTAATAATTTCGCTCATAACACACACCTCACTTATAAAATAATAAACTAACCAATAACAGTCATAAGATTTGCCATTTCGATGGCAGCTTTAGCTGCATCAGAACCTTTGTTTCCGGCTTTTGTTCCAGCTCTTTCGATAGCTTGCTCAATATTGTCTGTTGTAAGTACACCGAATATTACAGGAACTCCTGTTTCAAGAGAAACCGATGCAACGCCTTTTGATACCTCTGCGCAAACGTAATCATAATGTGAAGTTGACCCCTTGATTACAGCACCTAAAGTAATAACCGCATTGTATTTTTTTGATGCAGCACATTTTTTAGCAACAAGCGGAATTTCAAATGCTCCTGGACACCAGACAACATCAATATTGTTTTCGTTTACGCCATGGCGTTTTAATTCATCAATAGCTCCTGATAAAAGTTTAGCTCCGATGAATTCGTTAAATCTTGATATAATAATGCAGAATTTTTCATTTGTTACAGTTAATAAACCTTCATATATACCCATATCATTTACCCCTTTATTCTTATTATACATGAAATTTATAATTATGCTAATATATTTTTATGCAAAAAGGACAGATTTTTAAAATACACTCTGATTTTTATTATGTTGAAAGCGAAGGAAATACTTTTGAATGCAAGCTTCGTGAAGTAATAAAAAAGCAGAAACAGAAAGTTTATGTCGGGGATTATGTAGAGTTTGAAGATGGTGCAATTGTAAAGATTCTTCCCAGAGAAAACTATATAACCCGTCCGACTGTTGCTAATGTTGACCAGGTTATTATTATTTCTGCTGTAAAAGAGCCTGAATTGAGCTTTTTACAATTGAATCGTTATATTGCTTTTGCAAAGTATCATAACTTGAAAACTGTGCTTTGTTTTAATAAAAATGACTTGTCAGATGATGATAAAACAATTGAAAAATTTTTTGTAATCTATTAGCCTTTAGGTTTTGATATTTTGTTTACAGAGGAGAAAGTACAGGTAGACGAAATTCTTGGACATGGCGGACTCTTTAAGACAAAGGGTGTAGGCCAGAGCATTCTTGCGGCGGCAATGAACGCTCCCGTGAGCGTGATGGAGACGGCCGGTGAAGGCGGCGCCTGGGGTATTGCGCTTCTTGCTTCCTACATGATTAACAAGGGCGCGGACGAGAGTCTGGCAGCGTT
>CAMTNN010000158.1 GCA_947073895.1 uncultured cyanobacterium | reverse complement strand
CGCGCCCCATTATCGGCGTTCCGACATCTGTGGGATACGGTGTCTGCGATGGCGGGAAGGCAGCCTTGAACAGCCTGCTCGCCTGCTGCTCACCGGGACTTTCCGTCGTAAATATCGATAACGGTTTCGGCAGTGCAGGCAAAGATTGTTCAATAGCCGACGGGTTATAATTCCTCCTAATTTCATCGTCAACCGATGTGTCAAGCTCAAATGCGTGACAACTGCAAAACATCATAATCGTAATTAAAAAAACTATCTTTTTCATAACAATTTTTCGTTAATCGCTTTTGCAGCTTTTTTACCTGCGCCCATTGCATTAATTGCATTAGACGCTCCAACAGGAGCAACATCTCCGCCTGCATATATTGCAGGGATTGAAGTTTCGCGGGTATCTTCATTTACAACAAAGTATCCGCGTTTATCAGTTTCAAAATCCAAACCATCCATAAGCGCTGATTTTTGGATTATCGGATTTGGCCCTGTTCCAAGAGCTACAATAACTGTATCGACATCTAAATCAACAAAACGACCGGTTCCGACAGGTTTTCTTCTTCCTGACTCATCAGGTTCGCCAAGTTCCATTATTTCAAAACGCATGCCTGTAACACTTGTTTCACCTAAAATCTTAGCCGGAGCATGCAGGAATTGGAAGATTACACCTTCTTCTTTAGCATGTCTGATTTCTTCTAAACGGGCAGGAAGCTCTGTTTCGGTTCTTCTATATACAATATAAACTTTTTCAAAACCAACTCTGACTGCGGTTCTCGCGGCATCCATTGCAACATTACCACCACCAATTACAGCTACTGATTTGCCGACTTTTAAAGGAGTAGCTTTTTCTTCATCATTTGCTCCCATTAAATTCACACGGGTCAAGAATTCGTTAGCAGAAAATACTCCGTTTAAGTTTTCGCCTTCAATATTCATCATCTTAGGAAGACCTGCTCCAGAGCAGATAAATATTGCATCAAATCCATCCTCTTTAAGTTGTTTTAAAGTAATTGATTTCCCTACAATAACATTTTTTTCAAACTTTACACCCATTTCCTGAAGATTATTAATTTCTCTATCAAGAACTTTTCTTGGAAGTCTAAAAGGAGGAATACCATATCTCAAAACTCCGCCAAACTCATGTAGAGCTTCAAACACAGTGACCTCATGCCCCGCTTTTCTTAAGTCAGATGCAGCAGTGATACCAGCGCAACCGGAACCTACAATTGCAACTTTTTTACCGGAAGGAACAATTTCTGTTTTCTTAGCAGAAGTATTATCTCCTACATAACGTTCAAGAGCACCGATGGCAATTGATTCACCTTTAATACCTAAAACACAATTACCTTCACATTGTCTTTCCTGAGGGCAAACTCTACCGCACACAGACGGAAGCATGCTTGTTTGACGAATAATTTCACCTGCTTCATCAAGCTTATCTTCTTTTAAAGCTTTAATAAATTCTGGAATTTGAATATTAACAGGACACCCTTTTACACAACGCGGATTCTTACAGGTCAGACATCTTGAAGCTTCTTCTTTCACCTGCTCAGACGTAAGGTTTTCTTCTACAGCCTCAAAATTATGTCTGCGAATATTTTTATCCTGTTCTTTTGGTCTCTGTCTCATATTAAATGCCCTCCGTACAAAAATTATACCAAAAATTCTTTCTATTGTATAATAGTAATTATGAAGAACATAGCTTTTATATTCGGAACTCGTCCTGAAATTATTAAACTTGCACCGGTAATTTTGACTCTAAAAAAATACCAGGAAGATTACAACGTAATTATTTGCAATACCGAACAACAAAAAGAGCTTTCTAATCAAACTCTTGCATACTTCGGTTTAAAAGCAGATATAAACCTTGACTGCATGAGAGAGAATCAGTCTTTATCATCTGTTCAGGCTAGGATTCTAACCTCATTAGATAAAGTTTTTAATGAAAATAAAATTGATGCAACCATTGTTCAAGGCGACACAATGACCGTTCTTTGCGGAGCGCTAACCAGTTTTTATCATAAAACACCTGTATTCCATGTTGAAGCAGGTCTTCGTTCCTATGATATCTATGAACCGTTCCCGGAAGAAGTTATGCGACAAATGACTTCAAGAGTTGCAGCTTTGCACTTTGCGCCTACTGAAGTAAACAAACAAGCGCTATTAAAAGAAGATATTTCTGAAAATAAAATCCATGTTGTCGGAAATACTGTTATTGACGCTCTTTTCTGTTTATCACAGGAAGTAATAGAACAATCTGAAAAATTCTACAAAGAAAAAAATATTCCGATTGACGATAAATTGGTCTTAATAACAGCTCACAGACGTGAAAATCACGGAGAAAGAATCGACAGAATTATAGATGCAATCTCATATTTAGCAAAAAAATACGAAGATCATACATTTGTAATCCCTGTTCATCCGAATCCAAATGTTAGAGTTAAAATACACGATAGATTAGGTAACATCAAAAACATCCATCTTTTAACACCGCTTGATTATCCGTATCTTGTATATTTAATGAAGCATGCAAAACTTATCTTAACCGACTCCGGCGGAATACAAGAAGAAGCTCCTTCATTTGCATGCCCGACTCTTGTTATGAGATATGAAACTGAACGCAAAGAAGGAATAGACGCTGGTGTTTCAAAACTTGTCGGAGCTGATTACGATAAAATATTGGAAGAAAGTGAAAAAATTCTTTCTTCAACCAAAGAGTTAACAAGATTAAAAGCTCAAAATCCTTACGGCGACGGCGACGCTTCTAATAAAATAGAAAAAATTATAAGAGAGTACTTTAAATAAATGACAAGCTTAGCAGAATTTATACAAACAAAACGTGAAAAAGCAGGCTATTCTATCTACGGACTCGCAGATAGAGCGAACATCGCTATTGAAGTGTTAGAAGATATTGAATCAGGAAGAGAACTTTTTCTTTCCGTAACCCAGAGACAAAAACTCGCCCGAGCATTAAAATGTTCACCCAACGAAATCAAAAAATACGAACGTGAATATGAATTCAAAATGGTCTCTGATGAAGCAATTGAAGATTTAAAATCCCGCATTTTGAGAAGAGAAACAAATCTTCGCTGTCCAATGTGCGGAGAGCCTCTGGTTACAAGAGTAGCAAAAATGTATGATTTAGAAGACAACCTTGTGCTTCAACCAAAAGCTCATTGCGTAAAATGTATTTTTCAAATCAAAGACTAAGATTTTAACAAATATTTTTTTGCACATCCTAACATTGAATTCAGCAGTTCAGAATTCGCATAAATATTCATGCCTGCGGATTCCAGAATCTGTTTAATCCGTCCTTCCCAGAGAAAATAAACTTCCTCTGACGGCATATTCAGTGTCTTCCCGATTAACTGCAGTTCTTTATAATCAATAGGAAGCGGCAACGCACCGCGTAAAATATCAACTATATCAAGTCTTTTCTTACGAGGAAATGATTTCAAGAAATTAACAACTGAAAGCTTATTTTCTTTTAAATAATCTTTTATAGTCTCTACAGCCTCGTCTATTAAAATAGGCTCTTGCGGAATTCTGTATTCGCCAAATTCTTCAGGATTAATATCCATGACAACTGCAATACGCTCTAAAGTTGTACCGCGTGTAGAAAAAGGAACAGTTTCATCAATC
>CAMTNN010000157.1 GCA_947073895.1 uncultured cyanobacterium | reverse complement strand
AAGGCATTTTTAGTCCAAACGCAAGCACACTGGCAACCGCTCTTCTATCAATGCATAAAGTGTTCATTGTATTCAATAGTGGTGGAATAATAATAGGAATAAACGCAATATGAATCGGAACAATATTTTGCGATGCCATTGCTATCAATGCCAGAATTAAAAACAGAACCCATTTTTTACCTGAAATAATTCTTGTTATCCATCCTGCGAGCTTATTAGTGAAGCCTGAATGTGCCATTGTTGCAGCAAATGCTCCAAGCAGAATATAGCTTAGAGCTGTCTCAGAGTTTCCGCCCATGCCGGATATAAAAACATCCATTACGTGTTTTATATCCATTCCGGATAAAAGCCCTGCCGCAAGCGTTGATATGATTATAGCGAGCAGGACATTTACTTTTTTTAGACACAATACACATAACAATATTACCGAAATTATTGCCGGATTAGTAAGAAATTGCATTTATTGTAAATCTTCCTTTTGCAATAATTCAATAATTTCCAGTGCAGTTTCCTTTTGTAATGCCTCCGGTAAGAGTTTTAGATACTCAAAAGATTCTGCAATCTTTTGATCGGTATCATACCAGCGTCTTAAGACGTAATTAAATGCATCTGTTAAAATGTTTTCGGACAAATCAATTCCGTTTTCCTTAGATTTTTTGACGATATAGTCGGCGCACTTATATTGAGACATTATATTTGCGTTTCTCATCAAGCTAACCGCTAAACTTACTGTGGGATCAATATCATACCAACGCTTATTCATTATACACCTTCTCTTTAATATATCTCAGTATATTATTTTTTTTTTTTTTTTGTCATTCGTGACTTGATTTCCTCTTCTTTTTCTTCGTTTACATTAAAAAGTAATGTTTTGTCTTTTGAGGTTTCTCCTTTGACTATTTCAATACTCGTCTTAGGAACTTTGAAAGTCTTACTTAAGTATTCAATAAGAGCCTTATTTGCTTTATTTTCAATTGGTTGTGCCGTAACTTTTACTTTAACAAACTCTTCTTCAATTATAATGTCGTTTTTAGAAGAATTTGGAACTATGCGAATTTTTATTAGCATTTACCCCTCATACTTTTTGGAATACCATTACATATTCGTGTTTAAAGATATAGAATCCACCCGCTAAAGCTCTATAGCGCCATAAGTTAGCTGTTTTGCCTTTTGCGCGTTCATTTCCTTGCATATCTTTAATAATGATAGCTTTTGTAATGAAACCTAACTTATTCATTCTTGCCATACATTCAAAGCCTAAAGGAATATGCTGAGAGTTTGCATATTTGTCTCCGATAATAAGACATGCAAATCTTCCTTTTTCAAGCATGTCATAACCGTTTTTTGCAACTTTTTCGAATAAGTCATAAAATTCTTCTGTTGTTGCACAGTTAGACAAATCCTCTTTTTTGTCCGAGAACTTGATAATATCATCATAAGGCGGGTGAAGCATTAATAACTGAGCCTGTTTTCTACCCATGATATCAAGTCTTGCTTTAATCTTTTCTTTTGCTAATTCACTTGCTGAATCTGCACAAATAATATTAACATCAGTAACGAGCTGTTTTGGCGTAAATTTCTCTGATACTTTTTCTGCTAAATCGTCTTTAAGTTCGACTCCGATGCATCTGCGGTTCATGTTGATAGCTTCAATACCTGAAGTGCCGGAACCGAAGAACATATCAAGCACAATATCACCTTTTTTAGTGTATCTTTCGTAAATCTGTTGAGCAATCTGCGGAATATAATTCCCGTGATACTCGTTAGAGTGTCCGCCTTCTTTTAATCTGTTAGGAAACTCCCATAAAGTATCTGTTTTAATGTGCTCGTAGTTTCTCCAGTCCTTAAGGTTGATATCACTATAAGAAGTGGTTTTGACTTGATTCTTATCAACAACTTTCAAATCAGCATTAGATGCGGATTTTTTTACTTTTAAATTCGATTTCGCCATATCTCTCCCCGTTTTACATTTTAAGTTTACGGGAATTGTTAAGATTTGTAATCAAATAAATGGAGGATATGTAATTCTAAATTTTCTTCTGTGCTGTCATTTTTTATGACAAAATCACATTTAGCTATTTTTTCTTCTTCGCTCATTTGGGCATTTATGCGGACAAGAGCTTCTTCTTTCGTTAAATTATTGCGTTTCATGAGCCTTTCTAATCGAGTTTCAATCGGAGCAGATATGAAAAGAATCTTGTCGAACAAATTTTCCATGCCGGCTTCAAATAGTTGTGGAACAGAAACGAAAACGGTTTCTGTATTATCTATATTTTGAATAAATTCTTTTATTTTAGGGTGAATAACTGATTCAAGATATTCTAATTGTTTTTTGTCGTTAAAAACAATGTCTGCAAGAATCTTTCGGTTAATATTTCCATCAACGATAGCTTGTGGGAATAATTCTTTGTTTTCTTCAAGGATTTCGTGTGCGATTTTATCGGTATCATAAACAATAAAACCTTTATCTTGAAGAATTTTTTCAACGGTTGATTTGCCTGATGCAATATTTCCAACAATTGCAATTTTAGTCATTTTGAGACTTCTCTATCTTTTTAAGATACATTTTTAGCTCTTTTATATGTTTAGGTTTCATAGGTTTAATTTGACCTTTTTTAAGCCCTGCAAGAGTTATAGTTCCATGCTGAATTCTTTTAAGCGAAATAACTTCAAAGCCTAATGCGGCAAACATCTTACGGATTTGGCGGTTGATTCCCTGATATAAAACTACTTGAACAGTTGATACTTTGTTTGTAAGTTCAATCGGTAAAACTTCTGCGTAAGCGGTTTTCTTTTCACCTGTATCGGTTTCAATTACGATACCGTTATACATTTTTTCACCGTGTTCAGGCGTAAGCTTGCCGTTAATATTAACAATATAAGTCTTAGGAACTTTTATTGACGGGTGAGTCATTTGGTTAATCAATTCACCGTCATTTGTCATAATAATAAGTCCGGTAGAGTCTTTATCAAGTCTTCCGACTGGTTTTAAGTGTTTTAATTCAGGAGGAATAACATCATAAATTGTTTTTCTTCCTTTTTCATCTTCTGATGTTGTAATATAACCGGCAGGCTTATAAAATCTGTAATATTCGTGCTTTTGAGGCTTAATTGATTTACCTTCTGCAACAACTTTATCTTTAGGACCAATTTGAAAACCAAGTTCTGTAACGATTTTCCCATTAACCAAAACTTTCCCTTCCAAAATAAGCTCGTCTGCTTTACGGCGCGAACATAATCCTGATGAAGCGATAAATTTGTTTAGTCTTTGCATTCAACAGCTCCTTCAAAAGCATTTTTTAATGTTTCAGGTAATCTGCGGTAAATCTTGCCGTCATTATTTACTGCAACTGTTTCAAATTCTGCTTGAATGAATGTTTGTCCGGTTTTGGCATTCTTGATGGTTTGACCGAATGTAATTGTAATTGGTGAAAGTTTCGAAATCCATGTTTCAACAATTACTCTGTCATCAAGCTTTGCAGAAGCTTTATAACGAACATTCATGTTTGTAACAGGAATTGCTATATCTTGTTTTTTTAATTCAACAAGGTCAAGTCCAAATTTGTCGCATAATTCAACCCGGCCCATTTCCATCCATCTTAAGTAAGTTCCGTGCCATACAACTCCGTATGCATCGGTATCT
>CAMTNN010000156.1 GCA_947073895.1 uncultured cyanobacterium | reverse complement strand
AGAACCAAGAATACAGGGCTTAATCTCAAGCCGGAAATTCTAACCCAACCTGCTGCCTCAGGGAAACATTGTGCAAGAGTATTAGAAACACCATATGCAAGGAATGGTGCTGTTAAAACACCTAAGAATAATTCACCGACTGATTTAATCTGTAAGTTAAATAATCTGTCCTTCAAATGTTCCAATTTATTTTTGCTTAACTGATTAATAAATTTCTCAATCCAGTTTCTGTAATCATGCATAACAGATTCAAAATCTTCTCTATACTCATACTGGTCTAAAACATAGCCCATAGAATGTCCATAGTTTTTGAAATAACCGCCTGCGTAAGCCATAATCACATTCAACCCGACAAAGAAGGCAGAAACAAGAATTGCAAATATAGGGCCTAGATTAATGTAATACAACAGGTTAATTACATAAACCGCAATAAAAAATATAGACGCTGTCATAATTAATCCGCTTTGAGCATGGCTGGTTGCAGCACTACTATGAGATTTATTCTGATAAAACAAGAAAACACCGTGTTTTAAAACAAAACACAAGGCTGTTATTACAATACCAAAAAGAATGTAAATATTAATATTTATCGGCAATTGAATAAAATTAGCAGTTTCATCTATTTTTAAACCTGTTAAATAATTAGATACCCCGAATGCCGAAATAAAAGAGGTTACAAACATTGCAATATGAACAAAATTTGCGCTCTTTGTATTAACATTTATTCTCTTTTTTAAATCAAAAGTTGCAAAGCCTGTTTCTTTAACAATAGTAGTTCTTGCTTCTTCAAGCTCTTTCTTTCTCAATTCCAATTGTTCTTTTGGATCTAAAGATGTATTTTCAGAAACTGTTGCAACCCTAACCCGTGATTGTTCAACATTAACGTTTTCTGATTCAATATTAGGTACAGCGGCTGCCTGAGCTTCTCTGTGAATTTGTTCCTGTTTGGTTACATCAGCTATTTTTAGAATTAAATAGTCATCCGTACCCGCAATTGAAAACTTCACAGCATTGGAAATAGAAGCTTTCTCCCCGAGAGGATTATTTTTATACAAAAACTTTTTTGTACCTGAGCTGTTTACAATAATACATTTCTGTTCATCTTCTCTGTAATGAAGAGTAATCAAAAACTTCTCACCTATACTCATTACATAATCAGAGTTCAAATCAGAGCCAATTGTAATCTGTTCCTGATTAAAAATTCGTTTATTATTTTTACTTGCAACAATAATTGCCATATTCACCTCTTTTTCGTTTATAAAACATTCCATCTTGGCTGATAGAACGTTGCTTCTTCAAGATTTTTTTGAATACCATCAGGTATTTTTACATAGAATTCGTCAATTTTAGAAATTGTAAGTCCATAAGCTTTCTTATCTTTAGTAACAAATGTTACATGCGCAGCTAAAATCCCTCTCAAAACTTCCCCTTTTGCCATATTAATTGACTCTATGCTGTCAAATGACAAAGCTAAAACTTCTTTATTTTTAGTAGTCAAAAGATATGTTCCGTTAATTTCATCAATAGCAACTTTCTGAAATATATCTTTTTTAAGTGCTAATAAAACTTTAACTAAATAAATCAGAAATACAACCAACAGCCCCCAAATGCACAAAACAGCTATATCCGAAAATGCCCCGGCCAGAAAAGCAGCCACAGACCCAAATAATACTATAGCAATAAACATCATTGCTAAAAACTTAACATAACCGTCTAATTTAAACTCTTTCATTTTTTCTCCAACTTCTATCTTTCAATAGCACTCAAAAAACTATTAATAGCTTTATCTACACTCTGACTTGTTGAAATCACAAGATTAGATTCACCCAAAACAGGAGCAAGCTTAGTTTTAACAACATCCAATTTTTGCGGATGAGCGTATACAAACATCATGACTAAATTAGGGGCTTTGCTCTTAACTTTCGCAACCTGATTTGGCAGACTGTTCCAGTTAATCTGTTTTGATAAATCACCCTCATTTTCCAAATCACCTACTACAATGATTGCAGGGTTATATCCTTCTTTACTCATTGATGAAGCAAAATTTAACGCCTTATCAATACCTACTCCGTAAGCCGTACCCCAGTCTTTTGCGTCATATTTTGTAAATTCATTCATAGAATCTGATATTGCCTTAGTATGGTGAGCAGAACCTTCAAAGATTAAATAAGCATCTTCAGACACTCTGATAATTTTTATAACATCCTCAGGATCAAGTCTGTTACATACCTGTTTAATAAACTTCTTCTGCTCTCCTAAGTTTTTCTGATTAGATGCAGATGAATCCACAACAAAAATAACAGAAGAAGGGACAAATGCATCAAGTTTTACATTTTTTAATCCGGAAAACAGCAGACATACTGCCGCTATTACCACTGTTAATATAACAACAAGCTTAATTGCTCTCTTATTCATTTATCTCTCCTGATTTATTATTATACAACTGTACTACAACGATTATAATCGCTTTCGTTCAATATTTTAATACATTTATCAGATGAGATTCTTACTAATATTCTATGTCCGAAAAATGTGACGAATTAAGATTCACATCTTCACCCGCCATTTCAATACCGCCTTCAACTTTAACGACTTTTCTTTTTGAACCTTTTGGATAAGTTAATATCCTTTGACCTTCCAGTGATTGAATTGTTTTGTAAATATCTCTAACGGACTCTTGAGTAACCGAATCAAATTGCCCTCGTGCAAGAACAACTTTTATATTTGAAATATGTCTGTTTCTATCAACATTAAAACTATACTTAAACAATACACCTTTTTTAAGCTGATATACTTGCTCTTCCAGAGAATTATCAGAAATCGTATTACAGATATCAGCTCTCCATTGGTTCCAAACAATCATTTCATTGAGTTTCTGCATTACTGCTGAAGTTGATTCTTCGGGCTCTTGTTCAGGCAGAGGTTTTGCTTCCGGCTTGGAGTTCTGAACCTTAACCGGAACAGGAGTATTTGTAACCTGAATTTGTTCAACATGGTTTTCCTGTACTTTAGGTGCCCTCATGCGCACTTGTTTCATATATTCTTCGCGTTTTATTTCCATATTCTGCACAGACATATCTGTTGGAGCAAATTTAATATCAGCAGACTTAGTTTCAATTTTTTGGGGCGAAATTTTTATATTTTGAGTATCCAAAGCCTTATGTTTAGCAAGTGTATCTTTATTGCCTATCATAACACGCTTGTGCATTTTAGGTTCGGTAACAACGACAACCAGTGTTACTATCAGAACCACTAAAGCCACCAACAATCTAAACATTTGACACCTCAAGAGTATATTTCTAAAAAAAGACCCCTTACGGAGTCTTTTAAGAAACTGGGCAGGGGTGGATTCGAACCACCGTACTCTCGCGAGAACAGATTTACAGTCTGTCGCCTTTAGCCACTCGGCCACCTACCCTTATTAAATTTTCATTTAAATTGCCTTTGACGAGATTTGAACTCGTGGCCTCTCCCTTACCAAGGGAGTGCGCTACCCCTGCGCCACAAGGGCTTGCTTTAAAAAATTGCCGACTATAGGAATCGAACCTACAACCTACGGTTTACAAAACCGTTGCTCTACCGTTGAGCTATACCGGCATACCCAGTATGTATATATTACTAAGAAAAAAACTAAATGTCTACACGATTTTTTTCGATG
>CAMTNN010000155.1 GCA_947073895.1 uncultured cyanobacterium | reverse complement strand
AAAGCTGGTAAAAAGTAGTGCTACGCACGTAGACATTTGGGCGGAACACAGAGGTAAGATTACAAGTTGGTTTGAAAGACTACAGGTGTTCCTTCTGAACGGACTACAAGTTTATTACATGTGAAGGGTTAATGCCCGTTAAAGCAGTAAAGGAAAGGAAGCTCTAGACGATTGGCTAGTATTAGCTAATTTATATAGGGCAGAATGGTGAAAAAAATGATTAAACAAGAAATTAGAAAACCAAAAGTTCAAAAAAGACACCAATCAATCAGAGTTAAGTTGGCTGGTACAACTGAATTCCCAAGATTGGCAGTTTATAGAAGTACAAAACACATCTATGCTCAACTTATTGATGATGAAAAACATGTAACAGTATGTTCAGCTTCATCAGTTGACAAAGACCTTAAAGAAAAATTAGCTCACGGTGGTAACATCGAAGCTGCTAAGGTTGTTGGCGAAGCTATTGCTAAAAAAGCTTTAGCTAAAGGTGTTGAATGTGTTGTATTCGACAGAGGCGGTTTCTTATACCACGGTAGAGTTGCAGCATTAGCTGATGCAGCTAGAGAAGCTGGCTTGATGTTCTAGAGGTAAATACATTTCCAAAATCGGAATGTGAACAATTGTAAGGTGGGCATATGCGAAAGCGTGCCCACCTTTATTATTGTAAATATTTGTAAAACATTGCTCAATTATATAACAATTATTTAATATATAGATTCTTTATATATACAAAGGAGTATATTATGTGCAATAATTTTGGAACGATTATAAACATAAATTCAGGTATGGGAATTGGACCCTGTTGCGGCAGGTCTTTCTCTCCAATTGGGATAGGTGGTTTCTCTCCAGGATGTTTTGGATATGGGTTCAGTCCAATGCGTGGTGATGCTTTAATGCTTGGAATGGGTGTTGGAGTCGGATGTGCAGCAGGTGCTGCTCTTGTCGGCGCTATGCCTGCTATTGTTAAAGGTATTGGACAAGGCTGTTCTTGGCTTTGGAATAATGCAATTGCACCTGTTGGAAAATTTGCCTGGAATGGTATTTGTGCGGTAGGAAAAGGAATTGCAAAAGGTGCCTCATGGTTATGGAATAATGCCTTGGTTCCTGCCGGAAAAGCAATCGGAGGTTTCTTTGCTTCCATCGGTCGAGGTATTGGAAATTTCTTTAAAAAGATTTTTTAAAAAATAACGTTCTTAGGGCGGTTAAGATTTATCTTAACCGCCCTTTCTTAATATTTGTAACGCTTGTGAGTATAAATACTTGCCTGAAAAACATGTTTGTACTAGGATTAGGGTGGTTATACTGGTCGATAGGCATAGCCCTAGTTAGAATAAATAATTCTAATGGAACAGTTTAGCCCGTAGTAAAACAAGTTAAAACAAAAGGAGACACAAGATGTCAGTAGCATCACTTATTGAACTTTTAGAAGCAGGCGTTCACTTCGGACACCAAACTCAACACTGGAACCCAAAAATGAAACAATACATTTACGGGGCTAGAAATGGTATCTATATTTTAGACTTAAGAAAAACAACTGAACTTTTAGACGCTGCTTATGAAGCTGTTAGAGAATACGCTGCAAAAGGACGTAACGTTCTTTTCGTTGGTACTAAAAAACAAGCTGCAGAAGTTGTTGCTGAAGAAGCAAAAAGAGCAGGCGCTTATTATATCAACAGAAGATGGTTAGGCGGCATGTTAACTAACTTTGAAACTATCAGAGGCAGAGTTAACAAACTAAGAGAACTTGAAGAATTCATTTCTTCTGGTCACGCTGAAAAATTACCTAAAAAAGAACAAGCTCAACTTAACAGACAACTTTCTAAATTGAGCAAAACTTTAGGCGGTATTAAAGAAATGCGCGGTTTACCTGATATTATCTTTGTTGTAGACCAAGCTAAAGAAGATATTGCTATTGCAGAAGCTAACAAATTGAACATTCCTGTTATTTGTTTAGCTGATACAAATGCTAATCCAGACGGAATCAACTTCGTTATCCCTGGTAACGATGATGCAATCCGTTCAATCAAATTAATCACTTCAAAACTTGCTGATGCTGTTCTTGAAGGTAAAACTTTAAAAGAAAACAATGCGACAAAAGGCAAAGCAGAATCAATTACTGCTGCTGATGCTGGTGTTGAAGTTGCAAACGTTTAATAAAAAGGAGACAATAGATTATGAATATTACAGCTACAATGGTAAAAGAACTTCGCGATAAAACCGGCGCTGGTATGATGGATGCTAAAAAAGCTTTAGTTGAAGTTGACGGTGATATGGAAAAAGCAATGGAAGTTCTTCGTCAAAAAGGTATCGCTTCTGCTGATAAGAAAATGGGCAGAATTGCTGCTGAAGGAAGAATCGGTTCTTTCGTTTCTGATTCTTGTGGTGCTATGATTGAAGTTAACTGTGAAACAGACTTCGTTGCTAAAAATGAAGAATTCATCGAATTAACTAACGGTCTTGCTCAATTAGTTGCTGAAGCTAATCCTGCTGATGTTGAAGCTCTTCTTTCAACTGTTTGCCCTAAATGTGGTAAACCGGTAGAAGAAGTTCTTAAAGAAAAAATCGCTTCTATCGGTGAAAAAATCACAGTTAGAAGATTTGTAAGATATGAAGGCAACGCTGCTACTTATATCCACAATGGTAAAATCGGTGTTCTTCTTGAAACAGATGCTAAAGATGAAGCTCTTGCAAAAGATGTTTGCTTACACATCGCTTCTTCTGCTCCTGAATTTGTTTCAAGAGATGAAATTCCTGCTTCTGTTATTGAAGAAGAAAAAAGAATCGAAATTGCATCAGATATTTATCAAATTACGATAGATAATACAAGCCAAATTCCTCAATATAATTACAAATTAATTGAGGAATACCTAACAACAGGATGCGATGTTATTTTTCAGGAATTTCCACCAAATTATGTTGAAATTCTGCCTGGCTGCATTATTACACAATAAAACATTTCATTTTTGATTTATCTTTTCATTTTTTGATTTTTTTATATATTCATTTTCCCCATTTATATCTCATTCTCAAATTAGAAAAGATTTTAAAATTATTACTTTCCTTTTGTATTCTTCCAACAACAATAAATGGTTGTACATTTTGTTGTTTTGCAAAATTAGTAATTGATTCTTCTGTCAAATTTTGTTGTCTCAAAAAATTATCATAATCTTCTTCATCTATTAAAGTCTCTCTTGCATATTTGTCAGCTCTATCTTCCATATCTGATTTAGCATCAGTAAAATCTACAAAATTAGAACTTACAATATCTCCATTTAATAAATGTCCTATTTCGTGAAATAGTGTAAACCAAAATATATCCGCAAAAGATCCTCTTATAGTCATTGACAATATAATTTTATCATCTATTTTCTTTATAAATCCTTGCACTGGTGCTCCTGTAAAGTTTTTAACTACTTGAAATATTATTCCACATTCTGAAAAAATCTTTTTTAGCTCATTTATTGCTTCATTTATATCTAAAAACATACATTTTTTTATATTAACAATATTTTCCTTTAACTTTTCTTCATTATACTGGTTTTGTATGTTAGTTTTCTCAGCCATAATTTCGCATATTCTAATCCACACATAAAGTACATATACATTCGTTTCAATTTTTTCTGATTTTCTAAATGCTACCTGACTTGTAAATAAGTTGTTAATATATGTTAAATTATTAACATTACAAATATTTCTTAGTTCTATTATTTGTG
>CAMTNN010000154.1 GCA_947073895.1 uncultured cyanobacterium | reverse complement strand
TGAAAGCAATTATTCTCGCAGGCGGTTCCGGTACAAGACTTTGGCCATTATCACGCAAACAGTATCCTAAACAATTATTAAAAATCGAAAGCGATATGAGCCTTTTGCAGTCAACATTCAAACGCGCGCTTGAACTCACGTCTGCCGATAATGTTATTTCTATAACAAATACCGAACAGGCTGGCGATGTCCGCTTACAGCTTAATGCAATCGAAAGCGGAAGCACTGTTCTTTCTGAACAGGAAAGCAAAAACACCGCACCGGCAATTTTAACAACCTTGAAACACCTTGAAGAAAACACCGACGCAGAAGAAATCATCGTAATTCTTCCGTGCGATCACCTAATCAAAAATATAAAAGATTTTACATCAAGCATTAAATCCGCCGAATCCTTAGCGAAAGACGGATACCTTGTAACATTCGGAGTTCAACCATCATACGCAGAAACGGGTTATGGATACATTCAGGCAGGCTCCAAGCTTGAAAACGGTTTTAAAGTTAACAAATTCGTAGAAAAGCCACAAGAAACAACAGCCGCAGAATTCCTGAAACACTCAGACTTCTACTGGAATAGCGGAATTTTCATGGGCAAACTTTCAACATTCAAAAACGAGTTCCAGAAATACGCGCCGCAAATTGATGGCGAAATTTCATTCGACTACGCAGTGTTAGAAAAATCAGACAACATCGCACTCGTTGAACTCAAATCCGACTGGGTTGACGTGGGTTCCTGGAACTCACTCTACAGCGTCAATGCAAAAGACGAAAACAACAACGTTATAACCGGCAACGTCATAACAAATGATGTTAAAAACTCATTCATCTACAGTTCAAAAGAACTTATCGCTGTTTCGGGGCTAGAAAACATTATCCTTGTCGAAACAGAAGACGCAATAATGGCATGCCGGAAAGACCGCGCGCAAGACGTAAAAGTTCTTCACGACAAATTAAAAGAAAAAGCAAGCGAAACTGTTGAACTTCACAAAACAGTTTTCCGTCCTTGGGGTTACTACACTTGCCTTAACAGAGGTGACGGCTACCAAACAAAAATGATTTGCGTACATCCGGGGCAAAAACTTTCAATCCAATCCCACAACTACCGCTCAGAACACTGGGTTGTGTTAGAGGGAACAGCCTGCGTAATCCTTGACGACGTGACACACACGCTTCAAGCCGGAAACAGTATCGACATTCCGGTAAAAGCCATCCACTCGCTTCAAAACCCGTATGAAACAGATTTGAAAATCATCGAAGTTCAAAAAGGCGAAATCCTTTTAGAATCTGACATTATCAGATATCAAGATATGTACAATCGGGTTTAAATTAGGATTTCTTTTCTGTAAACCTATGGCTTTCTTCAATCAATCCCATTATGACATCATCAGCCACCGAATCGTCAAGAATAATGGTTATCCAGTGTTTTTTGTTCATATGGTATGCGGGATAAAAGTGTTTTTCTTTTATAAATTTCTCAATCTTTTCTGGCGCAAGCTTGATATCAGCGACTTCAACTAATCCTTTCGTACCCGCTTGAAGTTTCGACCTATCAACATCTAAGATTGCAAGATACCATTTTTTATTCTCTGGATTTCTGAAAACACCAGAACCTGGAGAAATTTTCCACAAGAACTCCGGCTCATCTCCGTATTTATTTATAATCTCATTTGTTATCCTGTTTGCTTGCGGAAAAATATAATACTTTTTTACAAAACACTTATCTCTAATATCTTCAAGCAATTCCTCATAAGCGGCTCTAACCTCACCGACAAAGGCGCCTTGACTATTTTCGACTCTTAACGGCAGAAACTCATCATTATTTTCCAGATCATAAACAGTACCGGAAACCTTGCCATCAGGCGTAACAACAATAACAGCGCTAAACAAATTCTCTTTAAAGTGTTTTTCTATGATAAAATTCTGTTTTTGTTTTTTGAACCCGAAAAATTTCAAGTTTTCAAAATCTGGAGAATATCTTTTGAATATGTTATCTTCAAACGTCATACGCTAATTATACACAGAAAAATCACTTTGTCACTTTACTGAATTTGGGCGCTAAATACGTAAACAATCCTGCGCCTGCGGCAATAATTGAATTTATAAAAACAGAATTTTTTGTCGGAGATTTAAACACCTGACACTTCCTGCCGACCAAATCTAAGCCTACCCCAAAAGCGAACCAAGCCGCGGTAGTAGTAAGAGCCTTTTGAGTTCTGTTCGTATTAGTTCTAGGGTATTGAGTATTAATTTTCCCATTAAAAGTTACTTGCATATTTATATTTCCTTTGTAAATAACCACTTAGTTTGATTATTTTTAACAGACAGTTTGATTATTTTGGCAAGTTTTAATCATTATTTTTTGAATAATGGATGTATTTCAAAACAATTTGAGTTTTGTGCTTATTCCTCTCGCAATTTTCTCAGGATTTCTTTTTGATAGGTCGTTAATTTTCCTTGCTTTTCCAAGAGTTCTAAACCATTAATTTGAGCATCTCTAAGTGCAGCATTGAAATGATAGTATCTTTCCCCTATTTCATCTAATTCGCCATTTTCGTAACTTTCCTTTAATGTTTTAAATGCTGAAGGTTTACGTTCAAATAACGCTGAAATACGATCTTGCCTAATAACGTCTTCTGGGGAATATGCTCTATGAGTATTATTTATTAAAACATTGAAGAGACAGTCTCTTCCCGGAGCATTGAGAGGATTTAACGCTGTTGTATCGCAAGTATCCGAAGCCAATTGCCTTAAATCATCATAACTAAATGCACCTTGGAGATAATTCATTTTAAAATAATTTTGAATTTCTTCAATTTCTTTAGCTGTAAAATTTGTAATATTAAGAGTTTTTAGTTTATTGATATTATGAATTTCAGAGGGATGTAAATATTTATTTTTTTCGACCCTCATTACTAAATCTTTAACAAGTGCAAGAAAAATTTGCCCTGCCTCTTCATCATGAGGACGTGGAATTTCTATTTTTTCCATTTTCTCACTGCGAATATCAGGATGTATAAGGTGTGGATGTTTAGAACTAAATAAGAAGGTTGTACCAAAGCCGCCCTCACTTGCAGGTTTGCTACAATGATCTAATAGGCTTTTGAAACGATTAATGTTTTCAGTATTGTTATTACTGTTTAATATATTCAAATCGTCAGTATTATATTCAAATTGACTTAATCTTTTAGCAAGGTTATAGTTCATCCCTAAATATTTTTCGGGTTCATCTAAAAATATTGTATATTTATATCCATATCCTTCATTATAAGGTTTATAACGATTTAATAATGATGTTATAACCCCGTTAAAGCTATAATTAGGTGGCATTTGAGATATATCATCTAATTGATACTTTAAAATACTTGTAAAAATATGTCCTATCGCATTTTTAAATTTTTCAATTACACTCATCTCAGGTCCATGTAATAAAACTGATGCAGGAACTGGAACTTTTGGGTCTCTTAGTGATTCAATAAATGGTTCAAGTAAAACCTGAGTAAGTTTTTGCTTCTCTTTTGTATATCCAAATACACATCTATCAAGAATATTCATAGAATAATCATAAACAGGTTTGCTTTTAAAGTTAATTTTATTATCCGCAGGGATTTTGTTATTTGGTTCAAAAGAGTCGACGTTATTTTTGTCAACTGCAAAAGAACTATTTATTGTTTTATTATAAATATTATTTTGAAGTTTTAGTGGATTTACGCTAAAAATTTTCATTATACACCTTGTTACTTATTCTCTGATAATTCCCCAGCTTCTTTCATAACTTTTAATA
>CAMTNN010000153.1 GCA_947073895.1 uncultured cyanobacterium | reverse complement strand
TGAATATGTAAATAAAGAAATGCTCATAAAAATTAACATTATTATCTGCAAATATTTTGCAAATCTATCTTTCATAATAGCAATAATTATTGAAAAAGCAGGCAATAAAAACAAGATTAAACGTCCTTGTATAGCATACTTATGCATTAATGAAGCTAAAATTGTTAAAAATAAGGGCAATATCAACAATGCTTTATTAAATTTATTATCTTTATAAAAACAATATTTAATATAAATAATAAAAAATACAAATCCGGTTAATGCTGAGAACAACTTGCCAACCGCAAATAATTCTCCAAATTTAAACAAAAACCTCAATGGATGACGAAAATCCATAAACCCGTAACAAACACTCCAACACCCAACCATATTTGAAAAATTTACGGCAAAAACAGATTTTAAACTTACAAAATAATAAATTATACAACTTAAACAAACAAACACCCCTGTTTTAAAACAAAGTTTTAAATTTTTAATCATTAAACAAAAAAAGCCGGCAGCCAAAATAAAGAATGAAGAATAAGAAAACCACGGTAATGTCGCTAATAATAAAGAATATTTCCATTCAAATTTTTGCGAAAATAATAATTTATAAAAAACTATAAAAGCCAACACTGAACACAATAGTTCTGTTGAATACTGCTTAAATTGCATTGAATAAAAGACTGCACAGGGATTAAAAACAAAAAACAACAAAGAAATTAAAATTATCATGTTCTTTTCTTTAAACACCAGCTTTGCAAAATAATAAAACATAGGCAAAGCTAAAATTCCCGATGCAAAAGGAATAATTCTCAAAATAAAATCTCTTGCATAATCAGTATTTGGATTAAACACATTTAGCAAAAACTTTACTATTATAGTAAACCCTACAGGCGAAGCCTGTAAAATATCCAATCCCCCAAATAACTCTTTATAAGACTTATTACACACATTAAAGGCTAATGCAGCTTCATCACCCCATAAAGAAGGATTTTGTATTAATAATACCAATCTTAAAATAACGCCTAATCCAAAAATCAAAAACAACCAGCGTTTATATATCTTCTCTTCCATTATCTTTCTTAACCGACCTTGTAATAGCCTCTATTATTCGACGAACACAAACGATTTCAATGCCATCAATTTTATCCTGAATATCATTAGCTGCCGGAATAATTATCCTCTTAAAACCTAGTTTTTGCGCTTCATTAATACGTTTTTCAATATGATTAACAGCCCTTATCTCTCCCGACAAACCAATCTCACCAACAATTGCTGTGTGTGAATCAAACACAACATCTCTTACACAAGTAATAATAGCCAGCGCAATACCCAAATCTGCAGCAGGTTCAGAAACATCAATACCGCCGATTACATTTACATACACATCCTGTTTAGAAAGATTCAACCCAATTCTTTTTTCCAAAACAGCAAGAATTTGTAAAACTCTGCTTGTATCAACTCCGTTTGCAATTCTTCTTGGTGCAGGATAAGGAGTTGTACCGACTAGCGCTTGAATTTCAACAAGCAAAGGTCTTGTACCCTCACTTGTTACAATAATTGTACTCCCCGGAGTCTGGGTTTGATTGTACTCTTTTAAAAACAATTCCGAAGGATTGACAACTTCTCTTAAACCTTTTCCGCCCATCTCAAAAATCCCGACTTCCGAAGTATTACCGAAACGGTTTTTGATAGAGCGTAAAATCCTGTAAGTCTTATACTTATCTCCCTCAAACTGAATTACCGTATCAACCATATGTTCCAAAACCTTAGGACCTGCAATGTTTCCTTCTTTTGTCACATGTCCGATAACTATAATTGAAATGTTATTCGTTTTAGCCAAACTCATCAATGAGTTACAACACTCTCTTATTTGCGAAACACTTCCCGCAGAACTCTGAATAGTGGAAGTATAAATAGCTTGAATACTATCTACAATAACCAAATCAGGATGCATTTCTTCAATATGTTTTTTTATTAATTCAAAATTTGTCTGGGGGTAAATGTATAAATTATCGGCTTTTACTCCTAATCTTTCTGCACGAAGTTTAATCTGACTTGCAGATTCTTCTGCTGAAATATATAAAACATTTTTCCCGTTTTTACAAAGCTCTCCACTAGTTTGAAGCAATATCGTAGATTTACCGATACCGGGATCACCTGCAATAAGCACAAGAGAACCTTTTACAATTCCACCGCCTAACACTCTGTCAAACTCAGAAATTCCTGTAGTCGTACGAATTTCTGTATTCATTTCTATATCAGAAAGTTTCATTGGCGGATTTGTATCAGGTAAAAGTACTGCAGTTTCAGATAATTTACCACCGCTAACTTCCTCGACAAAAGAAGCCCAAGCCCCGCACTCAGGACATTTCCCTAAGTAACCTGCGGTTTCATATCCGCAATTCTGACATACATATTTCGATTTTACTTTTGCCATGACACTATTAATTCATCGGGATAATAAGTTTTTGACCAATTGACAGCGCATTAGGATTTGCCATCTTGTTTGCTTGCTGAATTGCATCAACCTTGGTCATGTCAAAAGAACCGTAAAATCTTATAATAATACTTTCTAAAGTATCGCCTTCTTTAACCATATATTCTTCATTAGTACTAACCGCAACAGGTTTTGAAGCTGCACTGTCAGCAGGAACAAAAGAAAATTTACCTGATGCTGCAACAGAAGATTTCTTTGCAGGAGCCGGCATGGCATCGTCTTTTGGAGTTGAAAAACTAATCAAAAGACTTACTAATGTTGTAACTGCTAAAGTTATGATTACACCGACAACAACCCCTGCAACAAAATAAACTTGAGGAGTTTTTTCGCTTTTCTGAGGTTTAACATTAAAAGACTGCCAAAGAACATCAAGTTCTTTGCTTTTAGCTTGATTTTTGTAAAAATCTTCATCCTGATGCTGCCTGTTGTAACGTGATAACGCTTCCATCATAGCAACTTTTTCTCTGGTAATATTTGATCTTCTAAGTGTTGAACTTTTCATATAACCTCTTAAATCTGACGGTAATCTAACCCTACACATGAGAATCTAACACAAAAAGTATATATTCGCAAATTTGTAACAAATTATATTAAGGAATGTTACAACTCATTCTAGAACGGAAGGCTTTTTATTTGCGCTTTGCGCAAATAAAAAGCCTTGTTTTTTCAACAAGGCGCTAAGATAAGTAAGTTTGGGGAAATTAAAATTGTAAGTAAGATAAGATGGTTAAAATCTTTCTTGCCAAATCAGAGCTAAAACGCTCTATACCTTGGCTCTTGATATGAATGTCACTCGTGACTTCATATCCATTGCGAATAAACGCATTTCGTCAACTAAGATATAAGACTTATCCTCGGCAGGATTTTCATTAATATAAAATTCTCTTGAAATCTGCGTAGCCATAGCATTGATGTTATAACTTTCTAATAAAGCCATCTTATACCTCTCTTATTTGGTTTTAGACAAACTTAACTAAGCCCTGACAATTGATTGCAGGCCGTTTCAAAATTAAGTAAGCATGCTCGATTTGTTACATTTTTTATCAGCTGCTTTTTGTTTTGAACTTTCTTATTAACTTCGTCTTACTCTTATATAAAGTTTATATAAAAACTCAAATTTCAAAAAAGACTTTCTTTGTTACAAAACTTAACATAAAAGAAAGTGTATATATTATAATATATCAAAATAAGATTGCCGTTATTATTGAATTTTAGCGCGTTATTGTAACAAATTGTAAACATTAGTCCAAAAATATTAAAGTTTTTGGAAATTGTGCCGATATATATTATATATCATATAAGAGGTGTGTCATGTCGAAT
>CAMTNN010000152.1 GCA_947073895.1 uncultured cyanobacterium | reverse complement strand
TTATAATATTATATTACATGTATTAGAAATGATACATGTATTTTTTTATAAAAAGAAGGTAGAACTTATGGTAAACAAATTAATCAAAGAAGACACAAAGATGTTTTTGACGGGGAATGAAGTTTTGGCATACGCTGCAATCGCGGCAGAAGCTGACTTTATGTACGGTTATCCGATTACTCCGCAAAACGAAATTATGCACACCTGGTGTAAATTGCTTCCGAAAACCGAAGCAGGATTTTTACAAACAGAAGACGAAATCTCAGCTGGTTTCTCTACTATCGGTGGTATTTTGGCTGGTAAAAGAGCTTTCACCGCAACTGCTGGCCCTGGTAACGTAATTATGCAAGACGCTCAGTCTATGGCTGAAATGATGAGAATACCTTTTGTTTGCGCGGTTATGCAAAGAGGCGGCCCGTCTACAGCAACTGTTATTTACGCTCAACAAGAAACTCGTTTGACTTGCTACGGTGGTAACGGCGAAGGCTTTAGGGTTGTATATTCAACTGCAGGTCATCAGGACTTGTATGACTATATGATTAAAGCGTTTAATACTGCTTGGAAATATAGATTCCCGACTTATGTTCTGGCAGACGGTTATCAAGGTAAAATGAGAGAACCTGTTATGTTATATGATCCTGCAAGTCGTGGAATTACAATGGTTCCTACTGAAAAATCACTTCTTGCTGATGGCGAAATCGGGATTGATAGAAAATCTGCTCACATGCGAAATACTTATAATATGGAAGAAGAACTTATGGAAGTTCTTGAAGGCTATCAGGCGGATTATGATAAGATGGCTGAGGAAATTGCAGAGTGGGAAGAATATAGAGCGGGTGATGCGGAAATACTTGTTATTGCTCACGGTATTGTTGCTCGCTCAGCTCGTACAGCAATTGATGAGCTTCGCAATAAAGGTATTAAAGCAGGTTTGTTCAGACCGATTACAATCAGACCTCTTGCTGTTAAACCTTTAAGAGAAGCTGTATCAAGAGCTAAGCACTTATTGTTTACAGAATCAGCTAACGGACAGCTTGCTCAAATGGTATTGGAAAAAATCTATGGGCTTACAACACCTTATTCAACATTGTTTAAAATGGGTGTTGGGGTTACAGGTGATGATATAGTTAAGAAAATAGAAGAAATTAAGGAGGGTGTGTAAATGGCAGAAATATTAAATCTACCTCCAAATTTACCGAAATCACAAAATGCAGAAGCTGGTGCAAGTAAATTTTGCCCGGGATGCGGTCATGGTATAACGCTAAAAGCTTTAGCAAACGCAATTGACGAGCTTGATATCAAACAAAAAACAGTTTTTGGCTGTGATATTGGATGTTCTTTGTTGAGTTGGAATTATATGGATTTAGATACCGTACAAACTCACCACGGAAGAACAACTCCTGTAATTTACGGTTTTACAAGAGCTAATCCTGATGCAATCGGTATTGCGTATATGGGAGACGGCGGCGGTCTTGCAATCGGCTCACAGCACCTTGTGAATGCTTCTGTTCGCGGTGAAAGAATGCTTATTATCGTCGTTAATAATACAAACTATGGTATGACAGGGGGACAAATGTCACCAACTACTATGCCGGGACAAAAAACAGAAACAACTCCTTACGGAAGAGACTGTTCTGTAACAGGTGAACCAGCAAAAGGTGCTGAAATGGTTGCAGCGATTGCTAATCCTTGCAAATCTTATGTTGCAAGAGCATCTGTTTCTAATGTTATGAAGCTTAAACAAACATTCAAAAAAGCACTTCAAAATGTTGAAAATGGCGGATTCTCTTTTGTAGAAGTGCTTTCAATTTGTCCTTTGAACTGGAGAACAAATAACGTTGATACATTTAAACGTTTGGAACAAATGGAAAGTTATTTTGAAGTAAAAGAGTTTATGACTCCTGAAGGGCAGGTGTAATATGGCAAGAACAAAAATTGTATTAGCAGGTGAAGGCGGGCAAGGCGTTCAGTCTATTGCAAAAATCCTTGTTGAAGCAGGTTATGAAGCGGGAAAACAAGTTCTTTATATTCCAAACTTTGGTGTAGAACAAAGAGGTGGTGTTTCGATTGCTTTTTGCCAGATTGCTGATGAACCTATTGGTGAGCCAAGATACTCTAAAGGCGATATTGTAATAATGCTTTCCGATAGAGCATTGGATAGATGTGAAACTTATGTTGATAAAGATTCTACAATCGTTTATGATACCTCTGTCTGTACTCATCCCCCAATGTGTGAAGCACGAAGAGTAATCGGAATTGATGCTAATAAAATTGCAAATGAACAATTGAGTTCAAGAGTTTTTAATATTATTATTCTTGGAGCATTGTTGGAAGCAACAAAAGTTCTTGAATTAAGTGATATTAAAAACGCAATGGAAATGGCATTAGGCAAAAAGTTTGATGCAAAACCTGAATTAAGAGAATTGAATTACAAAGCTCTTGAAATGGGTATGAAATTAGTAGGAGAACATAATGGACAAACAGTATAGAGGATATAAAATCGAAGGTGTTGGTAAAGGTAAGGCGGATTACTATGTTTATACAGACCTTTGCAAAGGCTGCGGACTTTGTATTGCAAAATGTCCGATGAATAAAGCCGGTAAAGACTGTTTAAACTGGTCAAAGGAAGTCGGATTATATCAAACTCCTGCGGTTGCTCCAAATCCTGAAATATGTATTGCTTGCGGGGCTTGTGCAATGACTTGTCCTGATAGTGCAATCAGGATTGAACGAAAAGGATAAAAATTAAAAACGGACTGCATTTGCAGTCCGTTTTATTTAATTTAAAGAAAAAAGGTTTTGGATTTTATCCAAAACCTTTTTTCTAAACTTGTTTTATAAAAAACTATCTTAATTTAACAGTAACTGATTTAGCTTTTTGAGTGTATTCAAGTTTGTCTTCTCTTGATAACCATCCTAAGCCCATTTCAGCAAAGTTTTCAGATAAGCTAAGGTCTTTTTTCATTTTGTTGATTGAAACTTCACCTTTAGTGTTAAGGTAGTTGTAAATTTGTCCAGCTGATTCGATGATCTGTTCTTGGATGCCTTTGAATTCTTTAGTCTTAGCCATGTAAAAATCTCCTTCTTAATGTATGTATTTTGTAATTGATTACAAGTTAATTTTATAAAAAAATTCTTTTTGGGTAATTCCTTTTCTAAAAATATAACTTTGAACATCTCTATATAAATTTCTTTCATTTGCAGTTATTATTCCTAACCATTTCATAGAATTTATATCAACATTTCGTTTAATTTGATACATGTTCTCTCCTTTTCAATACACTTAATTATACCATAATCAAGGAATTATGTAAAGTAATTTATTTTTTAGATTATATATCTATCTTATTCATTGTTTTTTATATCTATATGTGATAAAATATAGGTCAACAAATTTAACATTATTAATTGGAGGAACAATGTTTAAATTAGTATCTGAATATAAACCAACTGGTGATCAACCAGAAGCAATAGAATATTTATCAAAAGGTATAAAAGAAGGTAAAAAATTCCAGACCTTACTTGGTGTTACAGGTTCTCGGAAAAACTTTTACTATGGCAAATATCATACAAAAAGTGCAAAAACCTACTCTTATTTTGGCACATAATAAAACTTTAGCAGGTCAGCTTTACTCAGAATTTAAAGAGTTCTTTCCAGAAAACAGAGTAGAATATTTCGTTTCTTATTATGATTATTATCAACCAGAAGCATATATTGCATCTTCTGATACATATATTGAGAAAGATTCATCAATAAATGATGAAATTGAGAAATTGAGACATTCAGCTACAGCAGCATTATTTGA
>CAMTNN010000151.1 GCA_947073895.1 uncultured cyanobacterium | reverse complement strand
GAAGATAATTCAAAAATTGTGTACCTATTTGAATGATAAAATCAAATTTACAACTGAAAGATTAAATCAACTAATGAATTTGACAAGTAATGATGAAATAAAATCATTACTTTACAGTATTTTTAAATAAACAATGATTTTACTAATAAATTAAAAAAAAAATTCATCCATGGAGCTATGTCTAGATATGTTTTGAATTCTTGACCTAATGAGTTAAAATTTAAAAAAAAAAAAACCGGCAACGTAGAGATTGTTGTCGGAATTTTTTTGTTTAAATTTTGATGACTATTTATTATTCTGCTTTAGCAGCGGCATCATCGGCGGCTTGAAGCTGTTTTGACTTGTAGTTATGGATGACTGCGTCAACCAATAAGTCGTATGAAGAGCTTTTCTCGATATTCGGGAATTCTTCCTTCAATTGTTGTCTGACCATTGCTTCCAACCTTTGTTCGTCAGATTTGATTTTAAGTTCTGTAGTAGACAGAGACTTTATATATTCCTCATTAGCTTCTCTTTGACCTTGTGAGAATGTCAAAAGATTAGCTTTTGGATTCATTGCTTCTTTTAATGATTTTAAGAATTTAAGGTTAAACATAATTACCTCTGGGTTCCTTTTCCTTCACACTTTTCGTATCTCTATAAAGTCACGTGAAGATAAAAATTTACTCTTTTATTTTAACTTGTTACAAATATTTACAATTTAGAAAAATCTGTTAATATTATATACCTGTTTTTGAGTTCGTTCAATAGTGCTAATCGATTATTTTTAATTTTTTCATCTTTGTCCATGACAAGCACATCATCAAAGAATTTTGTAACTACAGGATTGATTTTGATTAGTTCTTGTAAGTATTGAGTATAATCTCTGTTGAATGAAATTGCTTCAATTGCTTTGTATAAATCTTTTTCAGCGTCTAGAGCAAATAATGAAGAATCAACTTTTGTATTAACTTCATCTTTTAGGATTCTTAAAACTCTGTTTGCGTTTTCAAGAAGTTTTTCATCATTAAGAGCTGCAACTGCTTTAACTCTTTGAACATAATCACATAAATCAATACAAGGGTTTTTAGCAGAACAAGCTTCTAATACTTCTTTTTTATAATCTGAAGCTAAGAAAATGATAAGTCTTTGAACAAAGAACTCTTCTACATCTTTTTTGCAGTCAGATTTAACAGGAAGTAGTTCTAACGTATCATCAATAAGTTTTGATAAATCAATTTTTAAATCGTGTTCAATAATTGTTTTGATAATACCAAGAGCAGCACGTCTTACACCAAGCGGGTCAGAAGAGCCTGTAGGTTTTTTACCTGCAGCAAATACTGCGCAAATTGTATCGATTTTATCTGCAATACCAACAACTTGTCCTTCTGTTGATTTAGCAGTTTCGCTGTCAGCGTTAAGCGGGAAGTAGTGTTCTTTAATACCAACAGACACTTCTGCTTTTTCTCCGCTTACGCGTGCGTAGTCAGCACCTATAAAGCCTTGAAGTTCGGTAAATTCGAATACAAGGTTGGTAGCCAAATCAGCTTTGCAAAGTTCTGCAGTTCTTTTAACCGTTTGTGATGGGTTAAGCTTTTCTGCAAGTTTAATAATTCTTTGAGTTTTGTCATAAACTGAGCCCATGCCTTTTTGGAAAGTCATACCTTTAAGGTTTTCGATATAAGCTTCTAGAGGTTTTTTAGTATCTTCGTTGAAGAAGAATACGGCATCATCAAGGCGCGCTTTGATAACTCTTAAGTTACCGGCTTTGATGTTTTCAAATTCTGAGCCGATATAGTTTGTAATTGTTACGAATTTGTTTGTTAATTTACCTTCTTTTGTATAAAGAGCAAAATAGCGCTGGTGAGTTTCCATAACAGTTACTGCAACTTCTTGCGGAATAGTTAAATAAGCTTCGTCAAAGTTACAAGTAACAGCAACCGGATATTCAACGATAAATGTAACTTCTTCCAATAAATCATCGGAAATTTTTGTTATTGCGTTTAATTTATCAGCTTCAATTTTTGTTAATTCTAATATTCTTTGTTTTCTTTCTTCCGGATCAACGATAACGTGTGCGTCGCGAAGTTTTGCAACATATTCATCAGGATTGTTGATTACAATATTCTGAGTTGAGAATCTGTGACCGTTTGTTACGTTAGAAGAATCTTTGTCAATAATTCTGATTTTAACTTCTTCTCCGTCAAGGATTGATAAAACCCAGCGAATCGGACGAGAAAATTTTACGTCATTTGAAGCCCATCTCATGAAGTGTGGACCTTGAAGTTTTGCAAAAATCTGTGGAACGTTATCTTGTAATAAATCTTTTGTACATTTACCCTTGATAGAAATTTTTGCGTAAAGGTAATTATCTTCTACATATAAATCTTTAGCTTCTACGCCGTTTTTCTTAGCAAAGCCTTCACCTGCTTTAGTAAGGTTTTTATTTTCATCATAAGCAACTGTTGCAATAGGGCCTTTGACAACTTTTTCTACATCAGGCTGTGAATCTGATAAGCCTTCGATAATAACAGCAAGACGACGAGGCGTTGCCATAACGTTTATTTTATCAAATTTAACATTGTTTGATTCTAAAAAAGTCTTAAATCCGTTTTCTAACTGGCTGATTGCCATTGGTATAAATTTATAAGGTAATTCTTCTACACCTACTTCCAACAAATATTTGCTCATATTTATATTTCTCCAAATTGTATCTTTTGAAACAATTATACAATAAAAAGGCAATTTTGCGCATATAAAATACTTTATATAATTACGGGATTATTAGGAGAATAAAATTATGTCTATTGATACTGTATCGTCAGTGAAGATACAAGGGCAAAATAGTAGTAAGCTTGAGTCTGTTAAAAAAGAGGATGCTCAAGGAACAATATTTACAACTGAAGCTGAGTCTGAGAAAGATTTGAATGATAAATTGTTTCAAGAGCCCGAAGGATTATTAGACCAGTTAAATAGCGGATTAAAGTCAATTGATAAATATACTTTTGATATTATTAAATGGCCGGTTAAAAAACTTTCGGAGAAAATTGATGAAAAGTTTGCAGGCTCAAAATTTTGGGAAATAACAAAAGGTATAGGGGATGTTGCAGATTTTATGTTAAGCACTGAAGGCCTGCTTGTTATGGGAGCAACTATGCTTGCTTTAAAAGGTGTAACCAAAGGCGCTAAAAAGATAGGAGGAACAAAAGGGGAATTTATAGCACATCATTTTATAAAAAACATGTTTATTAGTTATGGCGGGTTAGAGGTCTTTAAAGGTGCTGTTGGAGCTGCACTTTCTGATACTCCGGAAAAAGCTCGACAGGCAGGTGAAAACATTGGCACCGGAGCATTATTTATAACAGGCGGTTATAAAATGAAATCGAATCTCTCTAAAAGCGGAAAAGTTGAAGATATAAAGATTCCTGATGCTCGTTTGGCAATAAAAACTAATACTCCGTTTAGAGAGGTAAAAACTAAGGTTACAACTTTGTTTGATTCACTTTATGAAGATTTAGGCATTCCAAAAGAGGCTCGTCCTAAGTTAACAATAATTGATAATATCAAATTTAAGACTAAAGCCGAAATTGAAGAAATGGTTTTGGAAAAAATTAACGAAAGAAAGTATTTTTTTGAAGAAAAACTTGATAAAATAGAGATTTTTGAAGAATCTGATAATCCGATGGAAATGTCTGTTGAAGAAATCAAAGCAAAAATTCAAAATGCTGTTAAGAACACTACTGACGCTAAAATATATGATTTTGAATATGATAACATGCTTGGTAATACAAAAGGTACAACGGGTGGCGGGTATTCAGGCGGCATCAAGCATGAACTAACGGTCAATTTAAATACTTTAAGAAACGGTACTTTTAAATCTCTTGAAGAAGTCCTGGTTCATGAAGTAGAACATTCAAGAAACTCTATTTTGCGACACAGATTGAGTAAAGCAGACGCATCAAAAATCATCAAAGATGCTCTTATTGATAGAATTATGAATGGTGAGCCTGAGAAAATTA
>CAMTNN010000150.1 GCA_947073895.1 uncultured cyanobacterium | reverse complement strand
GTTTAAGTCATAAATAGTTCTTGAAACATTCTGTGTAATGTCAGAAAGTAATGCAAATACCTGCTTTACAAAAGCACTTGTATATTGTTCGCTGCCGCTGCTTTGTAAATACTTTCTGTTGTAGTAGCGAAGATAATTTGAAGTTTTTAATAAATCCTTCTGGCATGCTTCGTTTGAATTTTTGATTAAGTCAATTTTTTCAAGTTTTTTCTCAGTTTTGATTTTTGTAATAATAAGTTCGCCGAGCTGGTTAACCAGTAAATCCAACTTTTGAGCATTAACGTGTAAAGTTTTGATTTCTGTTGAAGAAGAAGCCTTGTTTGATACAGTTGTCTGAGTTGTGAGGTTGCGAACGTCACTAACTCCTGTGTCTTTTTTAAAATTTAATTCAAGCAACTGTTTCATAATTTCAAGCTGCTGAATAATCAAATCTCCGTCAATACTTTCATTTGGTGAAGCACAATATTCAATACCGCTTTTAAGGGTTTGAGTCATTTGTTCTTCAAGCTGAACAGAGTTTTCGATGATGAAATCCAAGATTTCTTCAATCATATTAATGATTTCAACAATTTCGTTATTGTCGGCACGTTCTTTTAAAAGTAAAATATCATCTTTAATTTCTTTTGCGTAAACGCTGCTTCCTTGAAGCATATTAATTTTTTCTGCAATTTCAAAGAATGTTGTACCGTCAGCTTCTTCGGAAATACAGGATGTGTTAAATTTTGCAGCTGCAGAACTCAGTTCGTTACTTAATTCTAATATTTCACTAATAGTAAATGTATTAGTGGCATTCATTACAAAATCAAGCTTTGTCAAAATATTCTGTAATGATGTTTTGACTTCGTAAAGGTCTGATGATTCAAATCTTTCGTAAAGCTTGGCAATTTCTTCTTTAAGAATGACTGTTTCTTGAGATTCTTCTTCCGGAACAATACTGTTAATCAGTTCAAAACAGGTGTTAAATCCGTAGTTAATTTCTTCCTGATGTTCAAGACAGCTGTTTTTAGGAGGTTCGGGTGCTTCAACTTTAGCCTCGGCTGCCTGAGCCATTTCCATAAGATTATCTAAATCTGCAAGTCCTGCAAAGCCTGCCATTTCATCAATTGCTTCAATATGTTGCGGCTGGCTGAACTCTGGGTTTAATTCAACTTCTGCCATATATTCAAGTGCTGAAACTGTAGGATTAAAATCCTCTCCTATAATTTCTCTGCCTGATTGGATAGATTCTTGTAAATATTTTGCAGCAAGTTCAACGGATTTTGTAATCAGAGTTAATTTGTCAGGTTCTAAAACCATCTGATTTGTATTAACTGCGTCAAAAATATCCTCAATCTTATGTATGATTGTTTGGATATTGTTGAATCCGACCATACGTATTGCACCTTTAAGGCTGTGCATATTACGGTACAGGGTTGCAGAAAGTTCTCTGTCTCCAGGTTTTTTTTCGAGCGACATGAGATTTTCAAAAATGTGTTCCAAAATCTCTTCCGACTCACTCTGGAAGATACTCATTAGTTCTTCATTGTTATTATCATTATCTTGAAAATCCAATTAATCTATCCTTCTATTGCTGAATTTCTGATTTCGTTTGATAGATTGTGTAATTTTGCCAGTCTTTCGGTATTTGCGTTCATAATCTGACTTAAGCTTTCCGAAATATTTCTGTTTTCTTCATCAATAAGGTGAAGTTTTTCTATGATATCTCCCTGCTTAACTGCGTTTTGATTAAGTACAGCTAATGAATCCAAAATGTTTTCAATGTAATTTAATAATGTTTCAGAATTAGTAGAAACACCGTTGATATCTCTAACTACTGTTTCGATTTCCTTAGAACCCTCTTCTGTAGCCATAACAGTTGAGTTTGTTGTGTATTGAATATTGCTTGTTAATGAAGTGATTTTGGTAATCGCTTGCTTAGATTCGTCGGCTAATTTTCTGATTTCACCTGCAACAACCGCAAAGCCTTTGCCGTGTTCACCTGCACGTGCTGCTTCTACAGCGGCGTTAAGAGCAAGCATGTTTGTTTGTTCAGCGATATCATCAACTACACTGATTGTGTTTCCGATTTGCTGGGTGTGTTCTGATAGTTCAAGAATTAACTCTGCAATCATCTGAATTTTTTGTCTCAAAACTAACATTTTTTCTGCATTCGAAGAGATTGCTTCGTGTTCTTTTTGAGAACATGAGATTGATTGTGTAACTTGTTTTTCTGTATTTTTTGAAGTTTGTACTGTTTCTGATGAAATATTTTTAAGTTTTTCTATAAGAGATGATACGTTTTTAGTGTTAGAAGATAAGTTTTCAAGAATTCTTTTTTGAGAATTCAGGGCTTCAACAATTTCTGAAACAGAGTCAGACATTGATTCTGATTGGATTGTGAGAAGTTTTGTAATTGATCTTGAAATCCATTGTCTTGTTCCGATTTGAACAGGAATAACAACCGCCATAATTGCTACAAGATATGTTAATGTCTCATAAGAGCTGATGGAATGCTTAAGAGCAAATATTACAAACAATGCACTCATTACTATAAATGTAGCTAAATCAATGCTGCATTTTATACTAAATCTTTGTTTTAATCCGAAATTCCAATCGTTAAGCACTTCTTCTCTCCTATAGTTTTTTTTAGACATTTATTATATAATTATTTTATACTAAAACTGACAAAATTGGAATATATGAATATATGGCAACGAAGATTTTATTGGTAGAAGATTCAGAAACTCAGCTTAAGTTTTTAAAAGAAGGGCTTGTAGGATACGGATTTGAAGTGGAGACTGCTTTGAACGGTTCTGAAGCGTATAAAAAGGTCTTTTCTTATACTCCTGATATTGTGGTATCAGATATTATGATGCCTGCTATTGATGGATATCATCTTTGCAGGATGCTTAAGAATATGGATGAAACAAAGAAAATTCCTGTTATTTTATTAACTATACTTGAGAAAAAAATTGATGCTTTCTGGGGTAAAAAAGCGGGTGCTCAGCTTTTCTTATCTAAATCAATAGATATGAAAGAGCTTGTTTCGCATATTAATGCTGCAGTTCGCAGATATCCTGTGCCGGAAGAATACAAAAAAGTACTTTTAGAAAAGCAAGATGTTGACACTTCTGCTCAATCACGTCTAAATACTATTCTTAATGATTTGTTGATGAAGAGTGTGTTTTCTAATGAATTTAGAAACCTTAGTGACTTTTTGAATTATGAAAGAATTCTTGTTGAAAAACTTTTTTCTCTTTTAAGTTCATTTGTTGAATATCATGCTGCGGGGATTTATTTTGCTTCACCGGATGATTTTGCACAAAATATCTTATATATAGATACTCTTGGCAGAAATTTATCTAAAAGCTTACTTTCTGATATTAATTATGACTTTTTCAGAAAAATGGAAGAGCAGAAGACAATTAAGGATTCTAAGTTTGAAGTTGTAAGAATGCTATTAGGCAAGGAACTTGATTATAATTTTTCTGATTTGACATCAAAAATTATCATCCCTCTTGTATTTGATAAAAAGTTAATTGGCGGAATTTGTTTCTATACAAGACAGGATGTTGATTATTCATCGTTTAAATATTTCGATATTATGATAAGCGAACTTCTTGCAATATTTAAGATGAAGTATCAATATACAGAAAAAGAATTTATGTCTGTACTTGACGGTCTGACAGGGCTTTATAACAGAAGACAGTTTGAAATCGGTTTAGAGCAGGAACATAACCGTACAAAACGTCATCCGTCAGACTTCTCGCTTGCAATACTGGATATTGACTTCTTCAAAAAGGTTAACGACACTTACGGACACCAGTATGGCGATTATGTCTTGAAAACAGTTGCAAATCTGATGAAGCAAGCATTTAGAAAAACCGACCTCTTATATCGTTATGGCGGGGAAGAGCTTGTTATGATTATGCCTGAAACCAATATTGAGGGGGCAATCATTCCTGTTCAGCGTTTAAGAAGAATGGTCGAAGAGTATGAATTTGATTATAATTGGGTAAAAGCAAAAGTTACCGTAAGC
>CAMTNN010000149.1 GCA_947073895.1 uncultured cyanobacterium | reverse complement strand
TTCCAACTCAAGATGATGTCTGGTTTTGGGCTATGGCTGTATTAAATCATACAAAAATTAAAATTGCAGCGAACTACAATATACAGCTTATTACAGTTGAGAACAGCCAGGAATTTGGGTTGAGCAAAATTAATACAAAAGAAAACAATTCTCTTGACACCTCAAGACTAATCATCAAGGAATACCCTGAAATTCTTGAAATATTAAAGGAGGAAACCGTCAATGAGTAAGCTGTTTTTCCTAAAAGATATTGATTCACACTACATCATTAAATTTCTAAGCTTAATAATAAAAATCAAGCATAAAGCTAAGTTTGAATATACAAAAGCAAAAGAATTCGGATTGAATACAACAGAAGATAGAACTCCGAAAATAATTGTTTCTATGACCAGTTATCCACAAAGAATAGAAACTACACATCTGGCAATACATTCTTTGCTCAGACAAAGTCTAAAACCGGATAAGGTAATTTTATGGTTAACAGAAGAAGAATTTCCTAATAAAGAAGATGATTTACCGGAATCAATACTAAGTCTTAAAGATTTAGGACTCACAATCGAATGGTGTGAGGCAATAAAGAATTACAAAAAAAATATACCCGCATTTAGAAAATATCCAAATGACATTGTTATTACAGTTGATGATGACGTTTATTACAAGCAAGATTTTGTCGAAAGTTTATATTCGGCTTATCTAAAGAATCCGAATCAAATATACGCAAAGAGGATTTCACCAAGAAAGTTAACGAAAAATAAAATCAAACGCCTATCAATAAAAGAACACTGTTTTGAAAAAAATACAGAAGCAAGTTATTTAAACTTTTTAAACGGTGCAGGCGGGATTTTATATCCACCGAATTCATTACACAAAAATGCTTTATCAGGTTCAACAAAGATATTAAACGACGATTACTTTATGTGGGCAATGGCAGTATTGAATCACACAAAAATTTGTGAAGTTACAGGGTTTGAAGAAAATTTGAATTTTATAGAAAATACCCAAGACTCTTCTTTTTCAAAGAATAAAGCCAATGATTTAGATTGGGCAAACATAACATTAGCAGAATACCCTGAATTAATAAAAATTATAGGAGGAAATAAATGAAGGTTCTTATTTTAGCAGGCGGGCTTGGAACCCGCTTAGGAGAAGAGACAGTTTCAAAACCAAAACCAATGGTCGAAATAGGCGGATACCCTATTCTATGGCATATTATGAAAATTTATTCACATTATGGGTTTAATGATTTTGTAATATTAACAGGGTACAAGTCTCACATGATAAAAGACTATTTTGTACATTATTATCAAAGATACTCAGATGTAACGGTTAATATGACTACAAACTCTGTTGAGCTTCACAAAATGAGAACCGAGCCTTGGAGAGTTACTATGCTTTACACCGGACAGAATACATTAACCGGAGGCAGAATAAAAAAAGCTCAAGATTATATCGGTAACGAGCCATTTATGTTGACTTACGGGGACGGAGTGAGTGATATTAACATTTCCGAATTGGTAAGAGCACATAAAATATCAGGCAAACTCATGACAATGACAGCCGTTCAGCCATCAGGACGTTTTGGAGCGTTAAATATTAATGAGCATAATATGATTACTTCGTTCAAAGAAAAACCTCAAGGTGACGGAGCTTGGATTAACGGCGGATTCTTTGTTTGTGAGCCGGAAGTCTTTGACTACATTGAACCGGAGAACGATAAAGTTATATTTGAGCGTCAACCGTTAGAATGCATTGCTGCAGACGGAGAATTAAACGCATACAAACATTCGGGATTCTGGAGACCTATGGATACATTAAGGGACAAAATAGAGCTTAATGAATACTGGGATAAAGATGAAGCCCCTTGGAAAGTTTGGGATAAACAGAATGCTTATGTAACAGTGGGAGTGTAATATGTCAAAAAGAGTTTTAATAACCGGAGCAACCGGTTTTATAGGAAGAAACATTGTAAATGAACTTATAAAAAAAGGTTATGAGGTACATTCGCTTGTATATCCTCCTTTTGCTCCTGAACAAAAAGGTTTATTTCAGTATGAAATGAATTTAATGGATATTAATGCGGTAAATGCTTTTTTAATAGAGCATAAATTTGAGAATTTAATCCACTTAGCCTGGTATGTAGGTCCAAAATGTCACATACACAATTTAAATTTGGATTGGACTCTTGCAACACTGAACCTTATAAAATCATTTGTTGAAAACGGAGGTAAAAATTACGTCGGAGCCGGAACCGTTTCAGAGTATGAATACAAATACGGATATTTATTGGAAGACAAGACTCCTACAGACCCGCAGACTTTATATGGAAACAGCAAGAATGCAGTATTTAACATTGCTAAAGTTTACTGCAAACAAAACAATTGCAAATTCAAATGGCCGAGAATTTTTAATCTTTACGGTCCGAATGAAAAACCTCAAAGACTTATGCCGTCTGTTATTAATTCCTGCCTAAAAGGCGAAGATGTTAAAGTCAGCGACTGTTTAAAATTTCAAGACTATTTGCATGTTGAAGACACTGCAAGAGGTATAATAAAAGTTTTTGAAAGTGATATTGAAGGAGCAGTAAATATTTGCTCCGGAAATCCTGTTCAATTAAGGTATATTGTTGAAAAAATTGCAGAATTAACCGAATTTAAAGGGGAAATATTATGGGGTGCGATTCCTTCAGCCTTCGGGGACAGTGTAGTAGTAGGGAACAACGATAAGCTAAAGTCTTTAGGCTGGGAACAAAAATACACTTTAGAAGAAGGCCTGATGCAAACAATAAATTGGTGGAAAGAAAACAATAAGGAGTTAGTAAATGTTTAATAATGTATATAAAGGTAAAACAATATTAGTTACAGGACACACAGGATTCAAAGGAAGCTGGCTTGCAATCTGGCTTACTATGCTTGGAGCAAATGTTGTAGGCTACGCTCTTGAACCATATTCGCAAAAAGGAAACTACAAAGCTTCACACCTTGAAAAACATTTGTTTGCTGATATTAAAGGTGATGTAAGAGACAGTGAAAGACTTGAAGACACAATAAAAAAATATAAGCCTGAAATAGTTTTTCACCTGGCAGCTCAAGCACTTGTAAGAACAGCTTATGACAATCCGAAATATACTTATGAAACAAATGTTATGGGCTCATTAAACATACTGGAAGCCGTTAGAAAATTTGACAGTATTAAAACTGTAGTAATGATTACATCCGATAAATGCTATGAAAACGTAGAACAAATTTGGGGATATAAAGAAACTGACAGAATGGGCGGTTACGACCCGTATTCATCCTCAAAAGGCTGTGCAGAATTACTGATTTCATCTTACAGAAATTCTTATTTTAATCCAAAAGATTACCAAACACATGGCAAAGCAATAGCATCAGTTCGAGCAGGTAACGTAATCGGAGGCGGCGACTGGTCAGATAACAGGCTCGTACCTGACTGCATAAGATTCATTGAAGAAGGTAAAGATATCGAAATCAGAAGCCCTAAAGCAACCCGACCTTGGGAACACGTACTTGAACCACTAAGCGGGTATTTGAGAGTGGGGCAAAAACTTATTGAAGAACCACAAAAATACTCAGAAGGATTTAACTTTGGACCTAAAATTGAATGCAACAAAACAGTTTGGGAAGTAGTTGAATATCTTGTAAAATACTACGGCAAAGGAAATGTTATCGACGCTTCAACTCCAAATATGGTGCATGAAAATACACTTCTAAGTTTAGACGTTACAAAAGCGTATAAAATGCTTGACTGGGAAGCTAAACTTTCATTTTATGAAGCTATTGAATTCACTGTAGATTGGTACAAAGAAGCATTACATAACGATGATATGTTTGAATACTGTAAAAAACAAATACAAGCACACGAAAACAAAGGATACAAATGGGAGGGGGTAAATCAAGGGACAAACCATATTGTAGGAGCTTCGAGATAATAGTATGAAAACCATAATATTAGGCAGCGGAATATCAGGAATATCCGCAGGTTATCATTTGAATAAAAACGGAGAAAATGTTGTTATTTACGA
>CAMTNN010000148.1 GCA_947073895.1 uncultured cyanobacterium | reverse complement strand
AAAGTCGGATTATTAACCGGAGACAGTTCTTTTAACAGAAATGCTCAAATAGTTGTTATGACAACGGAAGTTTTCAGAAATATGCTCTATGGTACAAACTTCGGCTCCGTTACAGATAATTTAAAAGATGTCAGATATGTAATCTTAGATGAAGTTCACTATATGAATGATGAACAACGAGGTACTGTTTGGGAAGAAAGTATTATTTACTGCCCGACTAACGTTCAGATAATTGCACTTTCAGCAACAGTTGCTAATGCTGATAAATTAACAGACTGGATAAACACTGTTCATTCAAGAACAGAACTTATTAACACAGATTTCCGTCCGGTTCCTTTGAGGTTTTATTATTTTGACTCGTCCCAACCTCATACAATTTTACCGCTTCTAACGCCGTCCGGAGCATTAAATAAAAAGATTAAACCTGAAAAGAAACAGTTTAAAAGCGGGAAACCTGTTCAAAAGAAAAACGTAGTAAAAGATGTTGTAAGAAACTTACACGAAAAAGATATGCTTCCTGCAATATACTTCACTTTTTCAAGAAAAAAATGTGATGAACAAATGGAGAGATGCGCAGAACTATGTCTTGTAACCCCTAAAGAACAAGAACAAATTCGCCAAATAATAGACGAATATATTGCGGAGAATCCGTATTTATACAAGAACAAGCATATTGAATACCTTCTTCAAGGTGTTGCATCACACCATGCCGGATTACTTCCTGGTTGGAAAGTTCTTGTAGAAAAACTTTTCCAAAAAGGATTAATCAAGGTAGTTTTCGCAACAGAAACTCTCGCTGCTGGGATTAACATGCCAGCTCGCTCAACAGTTATAAGTTCAATAAGCAAAAGAACCGACAGCGGACATAGAACCCTTACTCCAAGCGAATTTTTGCAGATGTCAGGCCGCGCAGGCAGACGCGGAATGGATGAGATTGGATATGTAACGATTGTAGGTACTGCATTCCAAACTCCGGAAGAAGTTGCAGAACTTGTATTAAGCGACGCAAATCCGCTTGAGAGCAAATTTTCACCAAGTTACTCAATGGTTCTGAACTTATTACAAAGATTTTCTTTAGAAGAAGCTAAAGAACTTGTATTAAAGAGTTTTGGATATTTTTCTTCAAATTCAAGAATTGAACCTCTTTTACTGTTAAAAGAGATGAATCAGGAAAAAATTGACGAGTGCAATTCGTTTTCTTGTTACTGCAAACGCACAACAGAAGATTTGTTAGAATACAACAAAATCCGTGATATGTACGTTCAGAACAGAAAAACATTCAAGGTTATTCAAAAACAAGAAAAGAAAAAGAACCGCCCTTTAAGCCCTGAAGTTATAGAATTCGGAAATAAAACAAAAGAACTTTTAAACAGAATGCACTCTTACGAATGCGATCAATGCAAGCTTTATAAGAAACACATGAAATCCGTTGACGTATTAACAAGATACTTATCTAAGCAAAAAGCTCTTGATAAAGAAATAGAAAAACAAAAAGACATTTTCTGGAATAAATTCTTATCCCATAGAGCTGTGCTAATGGATTACGGATACTTAAACAATGATTATCCGACAGAACAAGGGGTAACTATTTCACAACTGCGCTCGGAAAACGAACTCTTTTTAGCAAGAGTTATTTTCTCAGGGGTACTTGAGAATCTTACTCCGGCAGAACTTGCTTCTGTAGTATGTGCTATTACAACAGAGGATATGAGAGCGGATTTATTCTCGCAACTTCCTCTGTCTTCGACAGTTCGCAAGACACTAAATAAAATTAAGGATATCAGACGTGATTTAGATAAAAAACAAAAGAATCACGATGTGGAAGACCCTATGTATATTAATGGTTATTATTCACCGCTTATTGAAATGTGGGTAAACGGAGCTGAATGGGATTCAATTATTGACCAAATTGATATGGGCGAAGGTGATATTGTAAGAACATTCAAAAGAGTAGTCGATGTTTTGAGGCAATTCTGCACTATATCAAACATTCCAGAAGCCTTAGTATTTACGGCTCGCGAAGCTATTGAAATGATACAAAGAAGTCCAATAGATATTGATTAATTATAAAAAAGCTCCTTTATAAAAGGAGCTTTTTTTATTCTTCTGTTTCTTCTTCGTCATCTTCATCTTTTTTAATAATCTCAATAACATTTTTTGCCATTTGTTTAGCAATCTCGTGTCTTGTTGATTCAGGACAATTTTGAAGAAGACTTATTGCAGTTCTTAATGTACCGTCAAGGTCATACCAACGACCTTTTTTCGTATTTTCTAAAACATCTTCTGTTGCAGAAACAATATCTTCAACTGATTCATACTCGGAGTTTGAAATATTGTGTTCTGTAATGATTTTAATTAGATTTAGCGCTATTTTAATCTGAGACTCGTCATCAGATTCTTCAAGAGTTTTCATCGCAGAAGACAAAACAGGGTCTTTGTCGTACCATCTTCTGGCATTTGTTGTAAATTCTTCTTTCATAGGCCCTCCTAATAACACTACCTAAAAATCTTAAGACAATTATACAATAATTTTTTGATGTTGTCCAATCTTTAAAATAATGCTAATATAGAACCATGCTAAACTTGTATATCACATCAGCAAAACATGGCGACGGAAAAACGTTTATATCATCTGGGATTGCAGCTACAATGCAAAGCCTCGGATATTCAACAACCGTTTATAAACCGATTCAAACCGGAGCTATTGAACATAACGGGTTTATACAATCACAGGATATTTCTTTTGTTTAAAATATTGACCCGTATATTAACACACATATAACATATTTATTTAAAACAAAAGCAGAACCCTTAATAGCTGCTGAAAGAGAAAACGAAGCTATTGATATTGATTTAATTAACGGTGAATATTCAAAATTGATATACACTTCTGATTGTACAATTGTTGATGCAAACAGCGGACTAATGAGCCCTTTATCAGCATCTGCGCAGACTTGTGATTTAGTAAAACGTATGCAAGTTCCTTGTTTATTAATTGTTACTCCGAGAGAAGATTCCATTAACGATGCGTTACTTTCAATATATACAGCTCAAGAAAAAGGAATTGAAATCAGAGGAGTTATAATTAATAATATAAACGAAGATTGTTCAAAAACATTATTAACATCGATAACCCGGGTTATTGAAGAATACTCGAATGTTAAAATACTTGGTTTAATGCCGCACCTAGAAGGCAAAATTGTACCAGAAGAACTTATAACAGGGATTCTAAATGGAATAGACATTGAAAGCATTTTTAATGTTAAGATAGAAAAACTGGAATTCAGCCAATGATAATAACAGGGGGCAAATACAAAGGGAGAAAAATAAGTGCTCCTGATGAGAAAATAACAAGACCAACTCTTTCTAAGGTTAGAATGGGTGTTTTTAATACGTTGTTTTCAATAATTGGAGATTTTAATGGCAAAACATTTCTAGACGTTTTTGGCGGTTCAGGAATCATGGGACTGGAAGCTCTTTCAAGAGGCTTTGAAGAGGTACTCGTTTTTGAAAAAAATCCTAAAGCAGCACAAATCATAAAAACTAATTACAAGGCACTTGGATTAACTCCCAACATCAAAATAGGAGACAGTCTAAAATTATTACAAAAAGTAGACAAAAATTACGATGTAATCTATATTGACCCTCCATATTTAAGCGGAATCTATGAAGAAATATTTGCACAGATTAATTCTGATTCAATAATTATTGCAGAGCATTCCGAAGATATAACTTCACAAAACTTAACATTCATAAAAGAAAAAAACTACGGTGGGAAGCGGGTTTCATACTTCCAACATTAAGAATTGTTACAATTTTGCCTCATAAATGAAACAAATTCTGAAAATTTGGAATTAAGTAAGTATACAAGTATAATGGATATACTGGGATATGAAACCTATGTCTATGCTTACAACAAGAGAGCTTAATATATTTATACCCACAGAGCAAAACGCTTACTCCGAAAGCGCTGCGCGCCTAGAGGAGGGGGGGGGGTAAACCCGCTCTACAAGTGCATTTGGAAGTGATTTATGCTTAGCATAAATACGAACCTCCCATCTTTGATTGCTCAAAATTCACTTAAGAATTCTACTCTTAAGC
>CAMTNN010000147.1 GCA_947073895.1 uncultured cyanobacterium | reverse complement strand
ACCATACTAACAGCATGACCTGTGCCAAGCTGCGGGCTCTGTAAAACAGTTTTTGCGTTATCATAATTATTTTTAATAAATTCTTCAACTCGTTCTGCCTGATGACCGACAATTACAAAGTTTTCGTCAACGAGCCCTGTTTTATTAACCGCATCAATCACATATCCGACAAGCGTTTTATCAAAAATTGTATGCAGTACCTTCGGAGTCTCAGATTTCATTCTTGTTCCTTTTCCTCCTGCTAAAATTATGGATTTAATCATTTTTATATTTACCCCTACCCTCTGTAAGCAATTAAAATTCCACCGGGAACTTCAACTATTTCATACTGAAACTCATCATCTGCATCAACTGCATCAATAAATGTCTGAACTTTTTCTGCGTGAGAAATAATGTTATCAGCAACAATTAATGCTTTTTCTGTCAAATGTGGTTTTACTAATTCAAAATACTTTACATATTCTCTTTTGTTAGCATCAATGAATACAAAATCGAATTTTTCATTTTCATCAAGCGATTCAATAACCTCACAAGCACTTCCTTGAAGCGGTCTTACCAAATCAAAAACTCCGCATTTTTTAAAGTTTTCAATTGCAACACTCTGGCGCTTGTCATAGTATTCAATTGTAGTAAGCTTTCCGCCTGTCTGTTTAAGAGCTTTTGCAATCCACAATCCTGAATACCCGTTGGATGTTCCTATTTCAAGAACTGATTTGATGTTCATCATCTTGATAAATGTATTTATTAAAACACCCGTTTTTCTTGGAATATTCCAGAATTCTTTTTGAGTTTTTTCAAGCTCTGCAAGTGTTTCTGATGTTATTTCATCCATTATAATATCCATTGACTAAAACTCCTTAACCTTGTCTGTTATTATAATATCGTTAATAGGAACATTAACGGCATAAGTTTTTATAATCTTACCTTTTGCTAAATCTACAATAGTATATTTGTTCTTTTTAATATCAGTGATTACAGCTAGATCAGTACCCTGAATTTTATTGAATCCGGTAGAAAAACCTTCTGTTCCCAGTTCAATTGTATCAATTTCTTTTCCGTTTTCTACATTAATTTTTTGCAATACATTGTTTTGTGCGCCTAAAACGTATAATGATTTACCGTACAATTGCATTGCAACAGGCTTGTTAACGGTTGTGAACTCAGTTTCCAAACCAAGTGTTGAATAGTCAATAACTGCTATTCTGCTTTTTGTTCTGCTTGATATGAACAATCTTCCGTTAGCATAAGCTAAAGCTGAAACGTTAGGAAATTTACCGATATCTTTTAGTTCATAGTTGTTGTTAAGCTCAATCGCCCAGATTTCGTTTTTAAGCTTGTCTACATAAAACATTTTATCTTTTGTTACTAAAAGTTTTTCACAATATCCGTTAACTTTTATTTTTTGAATCAAAGACATTGTTTTTAAATCAATAACAAAAATTGTTGAAATACTTGGCGATGTCACATAAGCTTTATTATTTGCTTCATCCAATACTATTTCTTCCGGAAAAGTTGATAGATTTATTTGTTTAATGAATCTTGAATCAGCAGTAGAGATTACATCTAAAAACGGTCTTTCATAAGATGTTACAAGCAAGAACTTCCCGTTTTGTACTGCCTCTATATCAACAGGAATTGATTTTTGAGCCAACGAATATTTAGGAGAACTCTGTGCCGGCTCAAGTACTTGAATGTTTTTTGAATAGTTAGTAGTAACAAACAGTACTTTGTTTTTTAATTGCGGAATTAGTGCCTGCTGTTTAATAGGGTCGTTGTCATCAAGAAATTCTTCAAAACTTTCTCTTACACTTAGTTTAATAATATCTTCGTTTTTAATATCGATTTTCAAGTTTCCGACAATACCTTTAATATTTTCAGGCAGAATTAAACCGCTTGGTACAAGCATATCCTGTGGCAGCAGACCTGTTCTAACTTGTAATGGCGGAGTTGTTTGGTGTAATACAGTTCTATGCCCTTCTCCGTCAGATATAACTTTCATCATAACAAAATCGTTATTAAAGATTATAATATCAGGTTTTTGGTTTAATTCTTTTCCTGCAGGAAAAGATTCCTTAACCTTTAACTGTTTAATATCGGAAAATAAAGACGGAAATAATGGTAAATATATTGTGTTATCAGGCAAGATAACGACTCCGTCAAAACGAATATCAGTTCCCGGAACTGTTTTGTTAATATATGCCTGAACTTCTTCCGGTAATTTCGCTGCAAAAGCTCCGGAACAGCTAATCAGGATAATCCCTAAAAGTAATAATAATTTACGCAAAACAATCCCTCCCAACTTGAAATTATTATACTAATTTTACCACAAGAATATCAAAAAAAAATATAGGCTGGATGAAAATCCAACCTATATTAAATCTATTTAAAAATTCGTTCTTTTAATGATTTTGTTTCTTTTTTCCCTTTTTGTATCTCATATAATTTCTGATAAAGTGCTTTTTCTTCATTAGAAATATGAGTTGGCGTTTTCACTGTAACGACTACAACATGTTCTCCTCGAACAGAAGGTTTTGAGAGGTTAGGAACTCCCGCATTACGTATTTTAACAACTTCACCTGTTTGAATCCCCGCAGGGATAGAAACATCTTTTTCTCCATCCAATGTCTTTATTGTTACAGTATCGCCTAATACAGCCTGAGCTGGAGTAATTTCAAGTTTTGTGAATACATTAATACCGTCGCGCTGATAATAAGCAGAAGGTTTTACGTGAATTACAATATATAAATCACCTGCAACCCCTCCGTTTTTACCACAGTCACCTTCATGAGAGAGTCTCATCTTGGAACCGTTATCAACTCCGGCAGGAATCTTGATATCAAGTTTCTTTTCAACTTCTTTTCTGCCTTCTCCATTGCATTCAGGACAAGGGTCGGAAATAACTGTACCTTTTCCGTGACAATGCGGGCAGGTAACAATCTGAGTGAAATGTCCGAGTACTGTTCTTGTTGTCTGCTGAACACTTCCGCGTCCTCCGCAGTGCTGACATGTTTGAGGTTTTGAACCTTCTTTTGCACCTGTGCCGTTGCAAGTAGTACAGGTTTCAAGATGGTCAATCTTAATTTCTTTGTTTAGCCCGAAGACTGCTTCTTCAAACTCGATTTCAATATCAAGTCTTAAATCATCACCGCGCTGTGGTGCGTTAGGGTCTTGTCTTCTTCCGCCGCCAAACCCTCCGAATCCACCGCCGAAGAATGAACTGAATATTTCATCTAAATCGCCAAACCCGTTTGCAAACGGACCTTGAGAAGAATAACCCGCGTTTTGTAACCCATCTTCGCCATAGCGGTCGTAAGTTGCGCGCTTGTTATCATCCATTAATGTTTCATAAGCTTTTCCAAGCTCTTTGAATTTAGCTTCTGCTTCCGGAGCCTTGTTGATATCCGGATGCCATTTGCGCGCCATCTTTCTAAACGCGCTTTTTATCTCATCTTTACTTGCGTTTTTCTCAACGCCTAATATTTCGTAGTAATCCACTTTTTTAACCTTTGGGCGGAGCACATCCCGCTATTCTACTAATTCATATTGCCATTCCAAGTGCTCCTTTGGAACAGACTACAGGTTGGTTCAAGCTGGTAGAGTAAATTATACCCCTGTCGCTACGTTAACCAGTGTAGGTCTTAGAACCTTATCCCCTAATTTATAACCTTTTTGAAGCTCTGCAATAATTGTATTTTCAGGCTTTTCATCAGTTGGAGTCTGCATAACTGCTTCGTGTAAATTCGGGTCGAATTCTTCACCTTCTGCCGGAATTACTTCTAAACCAATCTTTGCTAAAACATCATTAAAGTTTTTATGAGCAAGATTAAAACATTCTTTTACCTTTTCACAGTCCTCTACTGTTTCAATAGCCTTTACCCCACGATCAAAGTTGTCAAGAACTTCAATAAGCTTTTTAACAGTATTTTCGGCTCCGTATTTAAGCAGGTTTTCGCGTTCCTGCTCCTGACGTTTTCTGTAGTTATCAAAATCTGCGGCAAGTCTGATATATTGATTGTTTAGAGTCTCATACTTTTCTTGCCAAGGATTAGTTTCTTCAACTTTTTCTTCAGATTCTGTTTCTGTATTTTCATCAGCAGTTTCGGTTTCCATTTGTTCCGTAACTTCTGTTTCTTTGTTCTGTTCTTCTTTGTTATTAGCCTTGAACGGATTTTCCATAATTTCCTCCCTTTAATACATAATTATATACAATAATAATAACTTATCAAATTGTCTTAAGAGGTAAATATTAATTATTTCTTAATGATGT
>CAMTNN010000146.1 GCA_947073895.1 uncultured cyanobacterium | reverse complement strand
CAGAAACTGGGAATCCCGCTTGAGACAGCCAGACAATACATTATGGAGGAATTTGGGACAAATGCAGCGGAAGCTGAGGAACTTTTGCGAACTTACTGGAAAGTATAATATTTTCCTAAATACAGATTCGGATAAGTGCTGTGACAAAGTCAAATATAGGTATTGTACGAATATAGGTTAAAACAACGGTTGATAAAATAAGGAATAAAAAGTATACTATCAATATATGAATAAAATGCAGCATTTGATAGTTACAGCGTATAGTGAGGGAATTGTATTATGAAATTAAAGATTCAAAATTTCGCTAAAATAAAAGATGCAGATATTATACTTGATGGGATAACAGTCATTGCTGGAAAGAATAATACTGGAAAGAGCACAGTGGGAAAAATATTAGATTCCATGTACAATTCGACAAATAATCTGGAAACAAAGATGAGACGGGCAAGAAAGTTACGATTTCGAAATGTTTTATCCTCAAAATTAAATTATGCTGGAAATTCTGTACATTTATCGCCTGCTTTCATTGCAGAGACAGTAGATAATATTTTTGAATCAGATGACGACAACGAAGTTGCAAATATTTTAGCACCGCTTGCTGATAAAAAAGGAATAACCATTGTTAAAAACTTAAAAGCGGATTTTGAAGTATACGCTGATTACCAAAAAGTTCAGCAAATTTTATATAATCTGGTAAGCAACGCAATAAAATTTACCCCTAAAAACGGGCAAGTTGATATACTTGCAACATGCAATGATAAATCATTTAAGCTTGTTGTCCATGATAACGGAATCGGCATCGATGAAAAATATCATGGTAAAATATTTGCAAAATTTGTTCAGCTTGACAGTGCATATACTAAAAAAGAAAGTTCAACAGGACTTGGTTTAACAATAACAAAAGAACTAGTAGAACTTCACGGCGGAAAAATTTCAGTTGTAAGTGAAGTAAACAACGGCTCGACTTTTATTGTTGAAATTCCTGTTGTTAATGCTTAATTTTACACCCAACTTGAGAGGTTGTTATATGTTTTGTTAGTGATAGGATAACTTTAGAGGAGTTATTTTATGAAGAAAATTCTTTTTATTATAGATAAAATTGAGCTTAAGTATTTTGAATTTAACAATCTTGTAACAAATTTTTGGATAATCAAAGAGTTTTTAGATAGAGGAGAAGAAGTCTTTATTTCAACAATTCCGCATCTTGGACTAAAAGGTAAAACACCAGTAGCTAAATGTTACAGAAGTTATTGCGAAAACAACAATATTTTTTACGAAAAAAAACTGCTTGAGCACGAGATAAACTCTTTTGACTTAGTAATGTTTCGTCCGGATCCGCCGGTTGATATTGATTATATTAACGCTACTTATGTTTTTGACTTTGTAAAAACACATGTCATAAACTCGCCTGCTGCAATAAGAGATTTTAACGAAAAACTACATAGTATTCATTTTAGCGAATATATGACTGACATTCTTGTAACCTCATCACTTAGTGATATTGAGGATTTCTTACTTAAGAAACGCCAAATAGTATTAAAACCGCTCAATCGTTGTTTTGGCTCGGGCGTAATGTACCTTTATGAAGGCGACCCAAACACTCGAACAATAATAAATACACTAACAAACAACGAATCAACTCTTGTAATGGTTCAGGAATTTATTCCGGAAGTAAAATCAGGTGATATCAGAGTTTTAACACTCGGAGACAGAGTTTTACCATATAGTATCAAAAAACTGCCAGGAAAAGACGATTTCAAATTTAACACTCATTCAGACAGTTTTATAGTAAAATCAGAGCTTACAAAAGAAGAGCTTAACTATTTCACGCCTGTTGCAAAGAAACTAAACTCAATGGGGATTGAAATGGCAGGCTTAGATGTCATTAATGACAAAATAATTGAAATTAATGTAACAAGTCCTTGTTATTTTATTAAAGAAATTAACAATCTTTTCAACACCAATCTGGAAAAAGAACTTGGGGATTATTTATTGACACCCAGCTTGTTATCCTTATAAATATATAGTATAATCAATTATATGATGTATTCAGAGATTCATTCTCTGTTGTATTATATAATAAGAGAGACTTTAGATAAGAAGGATTATTATGAAAAAGAAATTGTTAATGCTTTTGAGTATATTGGTTTTATCATCAACTATTAACTTTGCATATTCTAAGCCTGCGTCTAATGCTGAGCTTACAAATGCTATAAGATTATATAAAGCAGGTAATTATACAGAATGCTATGCAAAACTTAATGAAGTTGTAAAGAAAGACAGTTCTAATGCTCTAGCTTACTACTACTTGGGTATGACTTCAGCTCATATGGGCAAGAAAGAAGATGCAATTTCTCATTATGAAAGAGCAGTCTCTCTTACATCTACAGGAAGCAGTATTCATGCTTATGCAGAAAAAGGAAAGAGATGTCTGGAAGACCCTGAAAAATGTCAAGAACCTACATTCGAAACATCTCTTGACGAATTTATTCAAAGTACAAAAAGAAGAAATGTTGCTGACGAAGTAAAAGGCGACTACGAAAGATTAAAAATAGAACAATTACAAAGAGATATGAACAGAGAAGACGGCATTGCTCCTCAAAGATTCAAGGAATTCAAAGATTTTTCATCAATGAATAATGATATGCCTACAAACGATGAGATCGTAGCTGCTTTGAGAACTTTACAAAGAGCAGGCTTAAATAATGTTTACGGCTCTGATTTTACAGGAATGGGTGCTCAATCTCAAATGATGAATATGCTTGGAGTACAAGGCATGACTCCACAAATGATTCAAGCTATGCTTACAAATAATATGTCACTAGGATTTTAGAAAGTTAGTTAATGATAATTAGTACAACACGATTTGGAGAAATTGAAATTGAAGAAGAGAGAATATTTGAATTTGCTCTTCCTATTATCGGTTTCAATGAATTAAGAAAGTTTGTGATTTTGGACTTGAATAAAGACAGCTTCTTCAAGTGGCTTCAATCAGTCGAAGATCCCGCTTTAGCTTTTCCGGTAGTTTCTGTATTCAGTTTGAATGTGGACTATGCAATTGATTTACCGGACAATGTTGTAGATACCCTAAAAATTAAGAATGTAGAAAGTCTTCTGGTAATGAATATTGCTTCAATCCCTCAAGACAATCCGCAGGAAACGACTCTTAACCTGCTTGCTCCGATTATATTTAATTTAGATGAAAATCTTGCAGGTCAGGTGATTTTGTCAGGCTCAGGATATGACGTGAGTTTTCCGTTATTTAAAAAGAATTAGTTAAGGATAAGCATGCTAGTAATTTCCAGAAAAAACGGTCAAAAAATAATGATTAACGACAATATTGTTATTACTATTGTCGAAACTAAAAACGGTCAATGCAAAATTGCTATTGATGCGGATAAAGACGTCAAAATCTATAGAGAAGAAATCTATTATCAGGTTAAACTTGCTAACCTTATTGGTAAAAATACAAACACTAATACAGTTGATTCCGTTGCAAATATGCTTAAAGGAGATAAAATTAAGCTAAATGATAATATTGAAACAACTCCTGAAAGTGTAGAAGTTGAGATTGATGAAACTAAAAAATCCAAGAAAATTGTTATTAAAAAACAAAATCCGGATAAATAATTAATGTTCTTTTTTAGGGAAAATAATACTGATTTAACTTTTAAACCTATTAGTCTAGAGTGTGCTTATCTTTTGATTCTAAAAGATGATTTAGACGGTGCATTGAAAATTTTTGAAAGCTTGGATTCACCGAGAGCACAGTGGGGAAAAGCGCTTATTGGAATTATTAAAGGATATACCGAAATATTTCCCACATATTTTGCAATAAGAAATTTTCTTGAAATTGATTTAGATTTTCTTCTAAAAAACAACAAAATAGAATATGTCGAACAAATGCTCGGTGCTTTAGAATATTTTATTGAAATAAATCAGGAATCATACAAATTCGCAGCGCGGGTAATGTATGAAAATAAACTTTTTAATGCTGCAAAAAAATATCTTGATAAATCAAAATCAGTTTTTTACAAAGATCCTGAACTTCATTTCTTGTACGCAAAGTATTTTATTGACACTCATAGCTACACATATGCAAACTTCCATATTGATGAATGTTTGAAAATCTTGCCGGATTATTACCCTGCCAAAAAACTTAAATCCGAAATTCTTGAATATTTGGTGTAAAACAAGTTTTACTGTATAATATAGCTATGAATAATAACAACAGCGATAGATTTGAAGTTTCAAGGAATAATTTTCAAATAGA
>CAMTNN010000145.1 GCA_947073895.1 uncultured cyanobacterium | reverse complement strand
AAGAGCTGAATTAGATGCACAACTTTGTGCTGAAGATATTGCTAAACAACTTGAAAATCGTGTGACTTTCAGACGCGCTATGCGCCAGGTAATGAATCGTTCAATGAAGGCTGGAGTTAAAGGAATAAAAACTTCTGTATCGGGACGATTGGGCGGAGCTGATATGGCTCGTACTGAACATTATCATGAAGGAACTATTCCTCTTCAAACTCTGCGTGCCGATATTGATTATGGATTTGCAGAGGCCGATACTACTTACGGTAAAATTGGTGTGAAAGTTTGGATGTATAAAGGTGAAGTTCTTCCTGAAAAAAATGTGAAGGGAGAGAAAAAAAATGTTAATGCCAAAAAGAGTTAAGAGACGCAAACAATTTAGAGGTAGAATGAAAGGTCAAGCTTATCGCGGTAATAAAATTAATTATGGAGATTTTGGAATCGTAGCGATGGAACCGTGTTGGGTTACATCAAATCAAATCGAAGCTGCCCGTATTGCAATGACAAGATTTATAAAACGTGGCGGTAAGGTTTGGATTAAGATTTTCCCGGATAAGCCGGTAACTCAAAAACCTGCTGAAACTCGTATGGGTAGCGGTAAAGGTTCACCGGAATATTGGGTAGCAGTTGTAAAACCAGGTCGAGTTATGTTTGAACTTGGAGGAGTTGCAGAAGATATTGCGCGTGAAGCATTAAGACTTGCCACTCATAAATTGCCTTTGAAATGCAAAATAATTTCTCGCAAGGAACAGGAAGGTGATAGCGTTGAAAACTAAAGCATATTTGGAAGAGTTAAGAAACAAAACACAAGATGAATTAAAAATGGATTTAGTTTCAGCGAAAAAAGAATTATTCAATTTGAGATTCCAGAATGTAACAAATCAATTGGATAATACCGCAAGAATTAATCAGGTTAGAAAAAATATTGCGCGTATACAAACGATAATGACGCAAAAAAAAATTAGTGGCTAAAGTCGAGGGGAGTTGAGTTAATGTCAGAAGAAAGAAATCTTCGCAGAACTATTATTGGTAAAGTTGTCAGCGATAAAATGGATAAGACAATAGTAGTAGCAGTTGTTCGAAATGTAAAACATCCGCTTTATAAAAAAATAATGAAGCGTACTAAAAAATTTAAAGCTCATGACGAAAATAATGAGTGCAAAATTGGTGATACTGTGAAATTAATGGAAACTCGTCCGCTCTCTAAAGAAAAATGTTGGAGATTAGTTTCTATCGTTGAAAAAGCAAAATAATTATGAAAGGAGTGCTTATCCTTGATACAGCAAGAATCTAGATTAATTGCTGCTGATAATTCTGGTGCTAAGGAATTATTATGTATACGAGTTCTTGGCGGTTCAAAACGTAAGTGGGGAAATGTTGGAGATGTTATTGTAGCGGCAGTAAAAGATGCAGTGCCAGGTGGCGGTATCGTTAAAAAAAGTGATGTCGTTAAAGCCGTTATCGTTCGTACAAAACGTGGCGTAGCTAGAAAAGATGGTTCACATATTAGATTTGACGATAATGCGGCAGTTATTATAAAAGATGATAAAACGCCAAGAGGTACTAGAATTTTTGGACCGGTAGCACGTGAATTAAGAGACAAAGGTTTTATGAGAATTATTTCTCTTGCGCCGGAAGTTTTATAAATGAAATATGGAGGTGTGAAATTTGCCAAGGCAAAAAAAAATTACCGGATATAAAATGAAATTGAAAAAGGGCGATTTGGTTAGAGTCATTGCCGGAAAAGATAAAGGGCGTGACGGAAAAATTTTGGTTGCCGACAGAAAGAAAAATCGTGTAATTGTTGAAGGTATAAATATGATTACGAAGCATCAAAAACCAAATGCCATGCATCCTCAAGGTGGATTAATAAAAAAAGAAGCCGCAATTCATGTTTCAAATGTTATGTATTTGCATAACGGGGTACCGACAAAAATCGGTTATAAATTAGAAACTGCAGTTAAAGACGGAAAAAATGTTACCGTCAAAAAAAGAATTGCGAAAAAAACCGGTGAGGTTATAGATTAATTAAGAAAGGAGGTTAAAGTAATTGAGTCGCTTGAAAGAAATTTATCAAAATGAAATTATGCCGGCTATGACTAAAAAATTTGGTTATAAAAATAAAATGGCTGTTCCTAAAATCGATAAAATAATTTTGAATATAGGAATGGGCGAGAGCAAAGATAATGCTAAAGCTTTAGAAAATGCTTCAAACGATATTGCTATTATTACCGGCCAAAGACCTATTGTGACTAAAGCTAAAAAATCTATCGCGGCTTTCAAACTTCGTACGGGCATGCCAATCGGTTGCAAAGTTACATTGCGTGGTGAAAAAATGCTCGGATTCCTCGATAGATTAATTAATGTTGCACTGCCGCGTGTTCGTGATTTTCATGGCGTTAATGGAAATTCATTTGACGGACGTGGTAATTATTCATTGGGTTTGAAAGAACAACTTATTTTCCCTGAAATTCAATATGATAAAATTGATAAGATTCGCGGAATGAATGTTGTTATTGTAACGACTGCTAAAAATGATGAACAGGCAAAAGAATTATTAAGTTTATACGGAATGCCGTTTAAAAAATAATATGGAGGCTGAGTAATGGCTAAAAAATCTATGATAGCTAAACAAAAAAGAACTCCTAAATTTTCTACTCGTGCTTATACCCGTTGTAATATTTGCGGACGTCCGCACGCTGTCCTTAGAAAATTTGGAATATGTCGTATTTGTTTTAGAGATTTAGCTTATAAGGGACAAATCCCCGGTGTTAAAAAAGCAAGTTGGTAAAATGATGAAGGGAGGTATTTTTAAATGTCAATGAGTGATCCAATTGCGGATATGCTTACAAGAATAAGAAATGCAAATGATGCAAAACACAAAAGTGTTGATATTCCTTCGTCAAAAATTAAAATCGCTATTGCAGATATTTTGATTAAAGAAGGTTATATAAATAGTTATGAAATAATAGGCGACGAAGTGAAAAAAAATATCCGTATCCAATTGAAATACGGTGAAAATAAAAATGAACGCGTTATCAATGGCTTGAAAAGAATTTCTAAACCAGGTTTGAGAATTTATGCCGGTTGTGACGAAATTCCAAGAGTTCTTGGTGGACTTGGTATCGCTATTGTTTCTACCAACAAAGGTATTATTACTGACAAAGAAGCTCGTATGTTTGGTGTTGGTGGAGAAGTTTTAGCGTTTGTTTGGTAAAAAAAATTTAGGGAGGTGTAAAAAAATGTCGCGTATAGGTAAACAACCTATTGATATCCCAACAGGTGTCGAAATTAAAATCGATGAATCAAATTTTATTAGCGTTAAAGGTCCAAAAGGAATTCTTGAAAGAAAATTGGCTGACGGTTTGAAAATTGAACAGGTTGATAATAAAATTATCGTTTCAAGACCTAACGATTTGAAAAAATTTAGAGCGCTTCATGGTTTGACTCGTACCTTGATAAATAATATGGTTATTGGTGTGACTCAAGGGTTTTCAAAAATTTTAGAAATTAACGGTGTTGGATATAGAGCTGCTAAATCCGGTAATAAATTAACTTTAACTCTTGGTTATTCTCATCCGGTGATTATGTTTGACCCGGAAGGTTTATCTACTTGTGTTGATCAAAACAAAATTACTGTGTCGGGGTTGGACAAAGAAAAAGTTGGTCAGTATGTAGCGGATATCAGATCAAAACGTGCGCCTGAACCTTATAAGGGCAAAGGTATTAAATATTTGGATGAGAGAATCAGAAGAAAAGTTGGTAAGACTGGTAAAAAATAATGAAAGGAGTTAGGATTAATGATAAAAAAAGAGTCTCGTAACGCTGCCAGATTAAAACGGCATATGAGAATTCGCTCTAATTTGTCGGGTACAGCTCAAAAGCCCAGAATGTGTGTATTTAGATCAAATAAATATCTTTACGTACAAATCATAGATGATACTGTGGGAAACACATTAACTGCAGCTTCGACTAAAGAAAAAACTGTTGCAGCTAATTTGAAAAATACTTCTAATATTGAAGCGGCAGATTTTTTAGGCAAAGAAATTGCAAAGCGCGCGTTGGAAAAAGGTATCGATACTATTGTTTTTGATCGCGGTGGCTATGCATATCATGGAAAAATAAAAGCTTTGGCTGATGCGGCACGTTCTGCAGGTTTGAAATTTTAAAATTGGAAGGAGGGAAATTTTTGAATAAGATTGATGCAGATAGTTTGGATTTGAAAGACAAAGTTGTTACAATTAATCGTGTTACTAAAGTTACCAAAGGTGGTAGAACTTTTAGTTTCTCTGCAA
>CAMTNN010000144.1 GCA_947073895.1 uncultured cyanobacterium | reverse complement strand
AAAAGGCGACTAAAGGTTGTTAAACCTGTTAGCGTAAAACTTTTCTGTTTATTTATATTTCTTGCAAAATTGTCAAAAAAACAACTGTTTTCTAGTTTCATTATTCACTAAAATTTGGGCTTTCGTATTCAATACCCATTTCTTTGATTGCAGCAATAAATCGTTCAGCACAAGCATGTTGAACTTCAGGCGGTACAACCCTTAGAATTTCTACTGTCTTAGATATTACAGGGTCTTTATCGTACCATCTGCAACCATTTACAGGTTTTACCAAATCATAAAATTTATCAAGTGCATCTTTGGATACTTTTTGTTCTAATTTATCCAAAAAAACTACAGCATGTTCTTTTAATTCATCCTGATAATTCTTTAAAAGCTCAATAACTTCCAATAATTTAGGATCATGGTCATACCATCTTTTATAAGCGGGACTCATTTAATACCCCCTTTGTATTGTTTAAGACTTCATCATCAAATCTTGTTACTTTAGCACCTAAACTTCTTAGTTTTGCTTCAAAACACTCATATCCTCTGTCGATATGGTGAAGTTTTTCTACAATAGATTCTCCGTTTGCCATTAAAGCTGCAATAACTAATGCTGCCCCTGCTCTCAAATCAGGTGCTGCAATATTAGCTCCTGAAAGATGCTTAACTCCTTTAATAATGGCGTGATTTCTGTCCTGATGAATGTCTGCTCCCATTCTTCTTAAATCAGGTACTTGCATAAATCTGTTTTCATACAAGCTTTCTGTAATAATACCAACACTGTTTGCAGTTGTTAAAAGTGTCATTGCAATAGCTTGTAAATCAGTTGGGAATCCAGGATAAGGTTGTGTTACAAAATTAACTGAATTTAATCTGTTTTTACAGCTGACTTCAATTGCTGTAGGCTCAGCTAACTTAATGCTGGCACCCATTTGAATAAGCTTGTCATTGAAAAATGTTAAGTGTGCCGGATAAATATTTTTAATTAAAGCTTTACCTTTTGTTGCAACAACAGCAGCCATAAAAGTTCCGGCTTCGATTCTGTCAGGAATTGTTGTGTATTCAGCCGGATGTAAGTTTTCGATTTTTACACCGTTAATAACGATTTCAGAAGTTCCAGCGCCTGTAATATCAGCACCGATTGTGTTTAGGAAATTTGCTAAATCAACAATTTCAGGTTCTTGTGCTGCGTTCTGAATTCTTGTTGAACCTTGTGCAGTAACAGCAGCCAGCATAAGGTTTTCTGTTGCACCAACTGATGGAATATCAAGATAAATATCTGCTCCGACAAGCTTAGGTGCTTTAGCATGAACATAACCGTTTTCGATTTTCATCTTAGCTCCAAGAGTTTCTAAGCCTTTAATATGAAAATCGACTCTTCTTTCACCAATTGCACATCCACCGGGAAGAGCTACAATAGCTTCTTTACATCTGGAAACAAGTGCTCCCAATACTGTAAATGAAGCTCTCATTTTGCTAACGAGTTCATACTTAGCTGTGATTGAAGTAATATTTGTTGCATCAATAGTAACTGATTTTTCTGCTTTATTATAATCATATTTTGCACCTAAATCAGACAAAACATTAAGCATAATAGCTACGTCAGTCAATTCGGGAACGTTGTAAATTTTGGTACAGCCCTTAACTAAAAGCGTTGCGGCCAAAAGTTTTAAAACTGAATTTTTAGCTCCGCCAACAGAAACTTCTCCTCGAAGAGTCTCTCCACCTTGTATTTTAAACTTTTCTACCAAAATTCCTCCAATCTACTATTATCATACAATTAAACTGATAGTATGTAAAGAGGGAATTTATTGGACATTAAGCTTCAATTTCTTCTAGTTCAACTTTATTAGTTTCTAATTCTGTAGCAGAAGAATTTTCATCTTCTCCTTCTAATGTTGTAATGTCAGATTTCACTGCTGCTGTAAGGCTGTCAGTTGTGTTAACTTGTGTTCCGATTGTTGTAATCATTCCTGTTAAATTAGTATATGAATTAGAAAAATCACCTAAATAACCGCTTGATAAATTTGTATATTGACCAATGCCATTTTCAAAATTTGTTAAAACCGGCAACATATTATTCCAGCTTCCGATACCGTTGTTAGCTAAGCCTAAAACAGCAGCTCCGCCAGTTGCTCTGTTTCCTGCACCTGTGAAATATCCAGCTGCATCAAGTTCCATTTGAGCTGCTTGAGCTGAACCAAAACCAAGTGTACCTAAAGCTGTACCAGCAGCTTTAATTTGTAATTCAGTTCCGGCTTTAGTATCTTGACCGCTGATTTGAAGATCACTTTGACCTTCTGCTAGTGATGCAGTACCAGCTGAAATACCTTGTGATATATTATCTGTTCCGGTAGTAATAACATCAGTTGATTGACTAGCTAAGTTTTCAATTTCACTATTATTAGATTCAACAATATCATTTGATTCGTTTAAACTATCAGCATTTGAAGTTATATTTTCTACAATAGCTTTAAGTTCACCAGTTAGTGTAAGAATTTCATTAAGGATGCGAACTTTATCTTCGTTGCTTGTTGCACTATTTAGTTCTTCTTGTTTTTTGCTGATTTCTTCTTGTTTTGCTTTTGCAGCTTCTTGTTGCTCAGTTAGTTTTTCTCCTTGAGTTTCAATATTTTGAATTTCTTGATTAATTATATCTAGACGGCTTTCAATTTCAGTATTGATTGTATTGATTTCGCCTTCTAAACGATTCATTTCTTGCTTTTGGTTATCAATAACCTGTTGAGCTGATGCTCTATGAGTATCTGTTTCAACACTTGAATTCTTTCCTTCTTTTACGCCCATTCCGCTAGCAAACATAGAGAAAAGTTTGTTTATGCCCATTTGAATTGTTTGAGCTTTCTGTTGAGGAGTTCCGTTTCCTAATGTTTCAATAGAGTTTGCAAACCAAGCTATATCATTGTAAGACTGACCACCGATTTGTGAACCAAACATGTTAATCATGTTTTTAGCATCGAAGCCGTTAGCACCGTATGTATACATATTCATCATTTGCATTGGGTCTAAATTTGGGGCTGTCATCTTACTTAAAAATCCTATAATACCATCTTATATATATAAAAAGTATTTAAATAATAGCTAATTTCAGCCTTTTAACTATTTGTTACATAACTTTACAATAAGAATAGACACTTTACCGATATACTTTTGGCGAGAAATGAAGTACAACAAAGTAGATGGAATAGAAAAAGGATTTAAAAATGACTCAAATGCTGACAGATAGAGAAAAACATGTCTTGTTTCTGCTTGCGCAAGGTTATAAGAATGTAGAGATATCTCAAAGATTACATATTTCTGTACATACAACGAAGGCTCATTTAGAAATGATTTATGAAAAGTTAGAAGTCAAAAACAGAGTTCAAGCTGCTCTTAAAGCTATTGAGCTAGGGTATTTTTCTTTAAATGAGGTTGTTGGTTAGAAAAATTAAAAAGACCGAAGTTTTAAGCTTCGGTTTTTTATTTATTAACAATTGTAACAATATACTCTATTTCTCTAAAGTTTTAGAAAAATATGTCGTAATACAAAATGTAAAATACAAAAATACAAAATAAGTTGCATTGTATTACGTAGCACAGAGGAGTATATAAAAACATGGACATTTCACCAAGACTTAACAATTCTAGAATTTTACAACAACAAGTACAGTTGAATGATTTAAAAGACGTTAAACTACCAACTCCTGAAGGTGAAACTGATATTGAACCAACAGTTGTTAATAAAAATCTTGCAGATAATATAACTGCAAATGCAAATGAACTACTAGCTTCGCAAAATATGGCAATGATTTCTATTGCAAAAACATCTACGCAAAATACAGAATCAAAAACTTCCGAATCAGTTCCGGCTGAAACTGAAAAAGAAGAAGAAAACTTGAAAACTTCTCAGGAAAATGTAGAAGAAACTGAACCAGATGAGCAGCAGCCACCAATGGCGCGAAGTAAGTCTTCTGGTTACAATCCAGGAAATAAAAAACCAGGAAGTATCAGCCAAGGCACCAGTGCTTATGATCAATCACTTAAAATCCTTGGCACAATGTGGGATATTGGATCACAATTTTTACCAAAACTTTTAGGAGCTTTTACTTTGTGGTTAACTCCAACAGAATGTGGTAGAGGTAGTTCATTGACAGAAAGACATAAGATTGAAGAGCATATAAATGACTCATTTGATCAAAAAAGAAGGACCCTTGAGGAAAATCGACGAGATACGTTTCAGAAAAGATTTTAAAATATTAAACCCCGTACTTGATATTACTCAAGTACGGGGTTTAATATTTTATCTAAAATTTAA
>CAMTNN010000143.1 GCA_947073895.1 uncultured cyanobacterium | reverse complement strand
AACTGAGTTACTTTTTTTTTTTTTTTTTGTTGAGAAATAGCATTAAACACGCCCGGAGTCTGTGATAACTGCTTAATCATAGTAGGTGTATCAATCTGGTACATGCGTTCGATTTCAGAAAGTTTAGCTCCGAAATCAGCTTGAGACACTGTAATATTTTCTTCTTTTGCAATTTTATCAATTACAAGAGAGTTTTTAACTCTTACAGCGGCATCTTCCTTAAGATCTTTCATAATATTGTCATAACCTTGAGCTTCTACTGCCTGATCCCAAGAAAAACCTTGCATTTGTAGTTTTTGTTTATATTCTTCAACTAATTGGTCAGTTTCTCTGTCAATCATAGATTGTTGAATTTCAACTTTAGCATCACCAACAACTTTTTCAAATACAGCTTTTTCAGAATTTGTTCTGTCTATATCTGATTTTTGTGTATCCAAATATGACTGAATGTCAGCTTTTAAATCATCTACTGTTTTAAATGGTCCGACCTTTTGAGCAAACTCATCTGTTAATTCAGGCATAACTTTTGTTTTAATTTCATTGATTTTACATTTAAATACAGCTGGTTGACCTGCAAGTTTCTTTTCATGATAAGTTTCAGGGAAAGTAACATTGATTTCAAATTCTTCACCAATAGGTCTGCCTGCCAATTGTTCTGCAAAACCAGGGATAAAGCTTGAGTTTGCTAAATCTAAAGTATAGTTTTTAGCATCACCGTGTTCAATTTTTTCACCATTTGAGAAACCTTCAAAATCAAATACAACAATATCATTTGCTTCGGATTTTCTATCTGTTACTACAACTGTTTCTGCAGATTGAGAAAGTAAATTATCTATTGATTTTTGGAAAGCATCTTCCGGAGTTTTATACTCGTCAACTTCAATAGTAAGACCTTTGTATTCTCCTAAAGTTACTTCTGGTCTAAGTTCAAGCTTAGCTGTAATTTTCAAATCTTCACCAACATTAAATGTATATGACTCAACATATGGTTGAGCTACTACATCAAAATCGTTTTCTTTTACAACATCTGCAAAAATTCTTGGAAGAGCATTTTCTAACGCTTCATGTTTAATTCTTTCTTCTCCAATGTGCTGTTCAAGAACGTTTCTAGGTGCTTTACCTTTTCTAAAACCAGGTATATTAACAAACTGAGCTAATCTCTTAGCTGCATTATTGTAGTAATTCACTGCTTCTTTTGCAGGAACTTCAACTTCTACCTTTACTACATTTTCAGGAAGTTTTTCAATCTTTGTATTCATTTTATACATCCCCTTATTCTATTATATCCTCAATTATATACGCTACAACAAAAGGGGGGTAAATGCAAGGGGTGGAGTAAATGTTAAAGCAACGTATTGCAAATAAAATTCTATCAGCATATAATTAGAATGAAAATAAGGAGTTTGTTATGTTAGAAAGAATTGAAAAATTACAAGTATTAACCGTCGGTATATTAGTAGTTTTAGCGATACTAATTTGTACTAAAATGATTTCAACAGCTTTTACCGGAAACGTTATTTCAGTAACAGGTTCTGCTTATGAAATCGTAAAATCAGATTCCGGCTCATTAAGTTTTAACATAACGGCTAAAAGAACCACTAAAGCGGAAGCTTACGCAGCAATGCAAGAACAGTATAAAACTGTAGAAAAATATCTTCAAAATAAGAAAATAACAAAAATTGAAAAGAAAACCGTAAATGGGTATTATAATTACAAAAGAGATGCAAATGGAGCTTATACAAACATTCCTGAATCATATAACTTCTCACAGCCTGTTACTATTAGTTCAGACAACGTAGAACTTATTAAAGAAATCTCTAACGATATTACCGGCTTGATTTCTCAAGGAATCGATATAAATGTTTATGCAGTATCATATAATTATTCAAAATTACCGGAACTAAAAGTTTCATTACTTGAAAAAGCTTCTGTTGATGCTAAAAACAGAGCCGCATCTATGCTAAAAGCAACTCATAATAGCGTTGGAAAAATTCAATCTGTAAGAATGGGTGTTTATCAAATTACTCCAGTTGACTCAACTGATGTATCCGACATGGGTATTAATGATGCTACAACAATAGATAAAAAGGTTACTGCTGTTGCTAATATTTCATTCAAGATAAAATAACCAATATTCTTTTGATTTTTATTATAAAAATCTACACAAAATACCTAGACTGTTTAGGGAATTAATAAATAGAAAGGTAGGTAATAATAAAAATTGAAAGGAGGTGTATTATGATGAATTTTATTAAATACACAGCTTATATTCTAACTCTTATTGGTGCACTTAACTGGGGGCTCGTTGGCTTATTCGGATTTAACCTGGTTGCAGCAATATTTGGCGACATGACCGTTTTAGCAAGAATTGTCTACTCTTTAGTAGGTATCAGTGCTATCGTTACAGCTTTAACTATGCATCGCTGTGAAACAATCGACGAAATTGAAACTTGCGATTATGGTAATTGCAGACTGTAACACATTATAAGAGCCTTTAATAAGGCTCTTTTTTAATTAAATGGTATTGGGACTAAACGAGAATAAAATTTATATTCAGAATAACTTTGCGGTAAAGGACTCCAGTACCTATAAATTGTTTTCCCCTCTAGCTTAAGCTTATTAACTAATAAATCTGCTTCTTCAATATTTCTTGCTAAGTATGGGTAACAAAATGGAATACACTCCTTATCTATCCTTAAGAGATTTGTTAAAGAATATTTTTTATCCAAATTCAAAAATAATTCTTGCCTTTTTTTCGCGATTTCGTCAATTCTATTCCAAGATTCATTACCTTCAACTAAATAAGCATCATTACCGAGACTGAATTTTTTTGCAGAATATAATGTTGCAAGCCCCTGCGGTTTTGAATAAAAAGCATGTGCATTATCTACAATAAGGTTTGGATAAATATTAGTTAATTGCTCTACATTATAATCGCATATTCCAAAATAATTCGGGTATAAAATCCAACTTGTTGTTGGAAAATCTATTTGTGGGTAAAAATTATCATCAATATGGTAAAATAATGGTTTACATCCGGCTAATACAACTTTATGCCTAACAACATCACACAAATAATATGGTAAATACAGTTCTTTAATTGAATATCTTTTTATTAAATATACAAGCGCATCTCGAACATAATCAAATTTATTTACCATAAAATAATTATAACAAAAAACCACTTTTTGAGGATACAATAACAAGCTCTTTTTGAATATATAAAAGTTCTAAACAACGCAGTATATACAAGAAAGGAGACGAGTATGGCGCAAAAAGAACAACAAAAGGTAATTGGAGAAAGGATTAAGTTTCAAAGGATTCGAAAAAGGCTTTCGCAAGAAAGGCTTTCGGAAAGGGTAAGCATTAGTTCTGTATATTTAAGTAGAATTGAAACCGGTAGAGCTAACGCTACCGGTTTAATACTTTGGCGGATTGCAAAAGCTCTGGATGTTGATATTAATTATATCTTCAAAGATTGCTAAGTTGTATTGAAAAAGAACCTCTTTTCAAGAGGTTCTTTTTCTGTTTTTATTTGGTTGTTGAAACTAGTGTTTTGCTATCTTTTCAAGCAATGCCTTAGTTGCTGCATTTGAATATGCTTGAAGTGCAGCTTGTGCTGAAATCTCACTTATCATAGCTTCTTTGATTTCTTCTGCAGGACGACCTTTTAACCTGACTTGCTTGTTCAATTGATCAATTGTTGTAAAATTGCGTTGTACTATATTTGTATCCACATGTTAATAGTTGACATAATATAATTCTTTTCACTTACTACACATTACTAATATATTAAAACATAATAAAGAGAGAAATTGCTTCTATTGTTAAGAAATGTTAACAAAAAAAGAACTGATTCAAAATCCATTGAATCAGTTCTTTTTTTTAAATTAGATGTTGGCAACGAGCTATCTTCCCAGGAAGTGGCCCTCCAAGTATTTTCGCCGCTAAGAGTCTTTACGACCGTGTTCGGGATGGGAACGGGTGGTTTCCTCTTGCTTGGTCACCAACAAACTTTCCGTTTGCTGTCACCTATTATTCTAGGCTTCAGCTATACGCTGAAGATTGCACAAGATATAATCATCAATTTTTAACTTTTTTAGAAAAAGCCCTCGTCCTATTAGTAATGCTCGGCTGAAAATGTTGCCACTCTTACACCTGCATCCTATCAACGTCGTAATCTGCGACGGGACTTACTAGCTTATGCTATGAGAGATCTCATCTTACGGTGGGCTTCGTACTTATATGCTTTCAGCACTTATCCGCTTGGAACACAGCTACCGGGCGTTTACTCTTGGCAGAAT
>CAMTNN010000142.1 GCA_947073895.1 uncultured cyanobacterium | reverse complement strand
ATATTTCGGAAGCATAGATGGATGAACATTAATAAACCCATCTCGAGTTGCGTTCATCAACACACGAGGCACTTTGTAATTAAACGAACAAACAACCGCCGCATCAACATCAAGCCTCTGAACTGTTTCGATTAATTGCGGCTCATCAAGCTGGTCATAATCAATATAATTCAAACCTCTTGCAAGCACAAAATTCTTAAAATCATGAAACATAGAGTGATCTTTTTTAGGCCCTAAAACACCAACAATATTTACACCCGCCATTAAAAGACCGTCAAGCCCGATATAAGCCATATCAGGTATGCCGACAAATAGTATTCGTTTTTTAAAAGTGTTTCTGTTAAACATATTTTCTCACAAGGACTATACCAAGTATAACCGAAATTGCACAAATTAACAAACTTGTAAAAATATATATACAAGCTCTTATATAATCTCCCGCCTGAACAAATTCCATAACTTCCAACGATAATGCACTCAATGTACTTAAACCACCGCAAAACCCTGTAATTAAAAAGAGTTTATACAGAGAATTTAAATCACTTTTGAACACAAAATATGTAAATACAACAGAAGCAATGAAACAGCCAAAAAAGTTTGCCGATAATGTTCCAAGCGGTAAATACCCAACATGTTTAGGCAAACACAAACAAAGGATATACCTTACAAGCGCCCCTAAACCTCCGCCTAAAAATACCAACAAAAAATTCATTTACCCGACCTTTGTTCCAAGAACTTCTTTAACAAGATTTTCGCATTCCTCAACCATATTTGCGCAATGCGCTTTTCTCTCAGGCGAAGCCATGTCCATTCCGCGTGTTAACACACGACAACAAGTAGCAGGGTATTTCTCTTTGAATTTCTGAATTAATTCCTTAGCCTTAACTCTTGCCATATATTCATTATTGTATTTATTATCACGCCCGTATTGCGACCCAATAATAATCTGCGCACCCGCAATCGCACCGCAAAGACATCCTGAACCCATACCACCCGAAAACGCAGTAGCTGCGCTTAACATCTCAGGTGGACAAAGTCCTTCATCAATTCCCCACTTAACAACACTCTCACAACAAGAAAAACCTTGTGTCATAAAATATTCAACTGCTTTCATCTTTTTTAACCTTTGGGCGGAGCACATTTTTATACTCTTGGTCGGGACACATTTCACTTCACTACCAACTTATTTTATCCATTCGTCCGCGTCCCTTTTGAACAGACTACAAGTTGGTTCGCACATTGCCGTTTATTCGCCCATGCTCCTTTTGAACGAATTACCAGCAGGTTCATGCTTGTAGAATCAACAATATTGTATCACAATTATGAAAGTTTCGATTGTTTGCGTAACTTTTTTTCTTCCATAATCACATTCACCAAAATATCTGAACATTTAGACAACTTCCTCCCTGCAGATTTTATATCCCGCAGTGCAATTTTTAAAAGGAAATTTGAAGGATAGTTAGCTTCTTCATAACCAAGAATCTTTATTAAAGCCTTAATCCTTTGCATATAAGCAAACGCGTTATCATAAATTTTATACGCTTCTTTAACTTTTTTAATATCCATTATTCCAACTCCAAAAGGCATTTGCATTTATTTGATTTGTTAAAAACATTCCTAACTAAATCATGAGCAATTCCCATAACAACACAAGAAGTTGTATCATGCTCATTTATATCAATCAGAGCACTCAACAAAGCTTTTATCTCTAAAAAATCATCCGCCGCGATGTTATCAGCTCTCTTAATTCTTTTCTGGTTTCGTAATCCATCTTATTTCTCCTTTTTACATTTCTCCCATTATTTGTAGATCTATCTATTATATCATGGAATATAGTATATTATTCGTAGAAATTTGTCAATATTTTTAGAAAATAATACAATTATTTTATGGGTATAAGAGAAGATATAAAAATGCTTTTAGCACAAAATGCCATGACAATGACTGAATTGGCAAGAATTTTAACAGAAAGGGGAACTAAAATTTCCCTCAAAGGCTTGTCTAATAAACTTGCACAAAAAACTATCAAATTTGAAGAAGTTCGTAAAATTCTTGATATTCTCGGTTACGAAATTGAATATAAAGAAAAGCATTAGACTTGAAAAATATTGAAAATAGGTTAAAATAAAAATACAGGCATGGGTGACGTTGACACCCACACCTGCAGTCATATTATAATATGACTTTTAGGGTTAGAGCTAATGCAATTATGAGTATTAGCTCTTTTTCGTTGATTTCGACGTTCATGCAGCCTCCTTTCTTTGTCGAAATTTAGCGAATGTAATCAAAATCTTTTGCCTGTATTTCTATTCAGCATATCATAAAAAAGCAAATATATCAATAATTTACAACTCTTTTTCTTTTTTTATGCTATAATCAAATTATGAGATACATAGCAATTACAGACATCCACGGAGAATTAAACAAACTAAACAGCGTACTTTCAAAAATCGAAACACGCGAGGACGACACATTTGTTTTCATGGGCGACTATATCGACAGAGGCCCTGAATCAAAAGGTGTAATCGACAGAGTAATTGAACTCGGACAAACCCATAAATGCGTTTATCTTATGGGTTCGCACGAATATGCTTATCTTCATGCCAGAAAAAAAGACAGTTACTATGATTATCTTTTTTGGAACTACGGCGGGCCGGCAACTGTAAAAAGCTACGGAAGCTTTGATAATATTTATAAAACTCACGGAAATTTCTTAGACAACCTAAAATTCTATTATTTAACTGCCAAATATCTTTTTGTACACGCAGGAATCAATCCACGCTACAGCCTTGAAGAGCAGGAAGAAACCGACTTAGTTTATATCCGCAGTGCGTTTTATAACCATCCGCACAACTTACCGCAAAAAATCATTTTCGGGCACACAGAATTTGACGAACCACAGGTTCAAAAAGACAAAATCTGTATCGACTTAGGCTGCGGCAAATACAAAAATGCACATCTTTGCGCACTAATCCTTGATAACGGCAAAGAAGAATTTGTTTATTCAGAATAACCCTAAATCAACGCAAATCCACCCGGAATAATTAAAATTATTCCTCATCAAGGCTCAAAACCGCCATAAACGCTTCTTGTGGAACTTCCACACGTCCTACGGCTTTCATACGTTTTTTACCTTTTTTCTGTTTTTCAAGAAGCTTACGTTTACGAGAAATATCACCGCCGTAACACTTATCAAGTACACTCTTACGAAGCGCTTTGATATTAGTTCTTGCGATAACCCTTCCGCCAATTGCTGCCTGAATAGGAACTTCAAACATTTGACGCGGAATAATGGTTTTAAGTTTTTCTGTCAATTTTTGACCAATATAATAAGCATTGTCTTCGTGACAAATTACTGAAAGCGCGTCAACTACTTCACCAGCAAGCATCACATCAAGTTTAATCAGTTTTGAACGCTTGTAGTCCACAAACTCATAATCCAAACTTGCGTAACCTTTTGAACGTGATTTCAACTGGTCATAAAAATCAGTAATAACTTCACTTAATGGTATATGATAAATCAAATCAACGCGAACTTTGTCAAGATAATTCATATTGATAAAAATACCGCGTTTTGACTGGCATAAATCCATCAATGTACCAACATAATCATTCGGCGCAATAATAGAAACTTTTACATAAGGTTCTTCAATATACTCGCGATATTGCGCAGCAGGGAGGTTTGCCGGGTTATCAATTTCAACAACTTCACCGTTAGTTTTGTGTACCTTATAAATTACAGAAGGCGCCGTTGTTACGATTGAAAGGTCGTATTCTCTTTCCAATCTTTCCTGAGCAATTTCCATGTGAAGCATTCCTAAGAAACCGCAGCGGAATCCGAATCCTAAAGCAGAAGATGTTTCAGGCTCAAACGTAATCGAACTGTCAGAAAGTTTAAGTTTTTCCAATGCTTCTTTTAGCTCATGTTAATCCTCGGTATCAACAGGATACATACCGGAAAATACCATCGGAAGCGCTTCTTTATATCCCGGAAGTGGTTCAGTTGAAGGATTTTCTACATTCGTAACTGTATCACCTACAAATCGGGTAATCTCTTTAATTGAGCCTGCAAAATATCCTACATCACCGCAAATAAGCTCATCAACCTGAACCCTGTTCGGAGTAAGATACCCGAGTTCAACAATATCGTACTCTTTTCCTGATGCCATAAATCGAACTTTATCGCCGAGTTTCATCTTACCATCCATAATCTTAAAGAAACATAGCGTTCCAAGATACGGGTCGTAAGCACTGTCAAACACAAGTGCACGAAGCGGTTTTTCTGTTGTGTCAACAGGAGGCGGAACAAAATCCACAATTG
>CAMTNN010000141.1 GCA_947073895.1 uncultured cyanobacterium | reverse complement strand
CCCAGATACGTATATTCATTGACATAGGTACTATTGTCATAAATCTGCGTATTTTCATCCGTCTTTCCAAAATAGAAACCGGTCGTAAACTGGCGGTAAGTACACTTGGCGATCTCGGCACGATACCAGTCCATGTTCGCCCTATATTTCTCTTCCGATTCCCAATAATCATCGATGGCACGGCGGTAAGTACGGGCCACGGCCGCCACGTAAAGCGCCGTCTTCATTCTCCCTTCTATCTTGAAGCTGTCGATCCCCGCTTCGATCAGCTCCGGGATGTGCTCAACCATACACAAATCCTTTGAATTAAAAATATAAGATTGAAAACGAGATTTATTTAAACTAAAATGTTGGTATGAAGAAGTTATTTATTGTTCTAGCTATAATATGTTTGAATAATTTATCTGTATTTTCAGCAGAAAACACAGATAAACCGGCTATTAAAGAAACAATAAAATTACAAGGACAAATTGAATACGACGATAACCCTGTTGAAACAATTTATCTTGATGAAAATATAGAAAAACCACAAGTTAATATTCCACAGCGCACGCTAACTTTACCTGTCGGAGTTTTAAACATTACATCAAACGCTAATACTAAAAGAAGTGCACTTGCCCGTTCTGCAGTAAACAGAAAGTCTATTGCAGACATTCTTCCACTTGCAGGCAGTGTCTCTGAAACTATCGGCGGCTTTTCTTACGGTCAAACCTGGGAACAAGAGCTTTTGTATTCCCAGATGGAAGACACTACAGCTTTTTTTTTAAAGTATGATGCTCCAAAATACATGTCACTTACAACTTCGATTCGTCAATCTACAAACCAAGAGTTAGGAAATCAATACAACACGTTAAGAATCGCTCCTGAATGGCATATTACAAAAAATCTAACCCTGAAAGATTCATTCACAAACTACATGAATCTTCCTAAAAATAAAAATGCTATAACTTTAATTTATACTCCGTCATTACAAAAATACGCAGATTCTTTAAAGTTTGAACTTGAAGTTGCCGAATCTTACTACAGAAACGGTCAAAGAAGTTCCGCAGTAAGTTTTTCAACAGGGTTTAAGTTGTAATAAAAAGAAAAGTTTTATATAATAGTTTTATGGCACGTATTAGACAGGAAAAGAAACCCAAAAGGGTTGTTAACAAAGAAAATCAAGGGAGCAAAAGAAAGAAATCGCAATCGAGCGGAAGTTCTGTTGCATCAAAATTCAACTACTCTTTTTTAACAATTATTCTTCTGTTTTGTTTGCTTCAAGTAATCAGAAGCGCATTTATCAATATTTCCAAGGTTATTTCTTATAACGCTAAAATCGTTCAAATAACTAAAACACGAGATGCCGCAAAAAACTTAAACGAACAGCTAAAAGATAATATTAATAACTTCTCTAATGTAAGCAGTATAGAAGCAATTGCAAGAAACAATCTAAAAATGTCATCGGAAGATGAAGTGCTGGTTATAATTAATGCTCCGAAAGAAGAAGAAACAACTGAAAAAACACCTAAAAGAACAGGTTTTTTGAAGCATGATTAAAGATTTGCTAAAAGAAGGGTTTATCCTAAAATCAAAAGGATATTATAAGCATGCAGTTGAAGCGTTCTACAAAGCACTCGAAGTAGACAATACAAGCGCAGAGCTTTTATTAGAAATCGCTGATGTATATTTTCTTATGGGTGAAACAGAACATGCGCTTAATTATCTTGAACTTGTTCTGGATAAAAATCCAACCCATATAGAAAGTCTAAAACTTTTAAAAGAGATTTTTATAAGCCAAAAAGCATATCCACAGGCAGAGCAAACTGCAAAAAATATTTTTTTCATCTCAGAAGAACCTCAAGATTTAGCATCTATTTTGGAATTATTGAATAGACAAAAAAGATATCAGGATGTACTGAACTTTAAAATAAAAGAATATTCTACTGAAATTCTTTACGAGCTTGCTTACGCAGAGCTTTTCAGCAATCAGGCAACAGAAGCTGAAGACTTAATCAATAAAGCCTTAGCTGAACATGAAAACAACCAAAAATGTCTTCTGCTTAAAGGGAAAATTCTATTCAAACAGAATAAAAAAGAGGCCTGTGCAGAATTACTAAATAAAATTTCTTATGATAAGAAAAATACCGATTATCTTAATTTTGCCGGTTTAGTTAAACAGTATCAAAAAGATTATAAATCAGCTCTATATTATTTTTTGGAAGCAGCTAAGATTTGCCCTGATTCTGCAGAATACCACTATAATTGTGCAAGCACCTACTTTAAGTCAGGCGATATTAAGCTTGCTAAAAAATATTATAATATGGCAATCTCCATTGAGCCTGAAAACCCTAATTATCATTTTGCTCTGGCAAATTTATACTACTCCCAAAAACAGTATAAAAGAGCAATGGAAGAATTAGAGTCTGACTTGTTCGAAGCACGGCTTTTAAAATCAGTAATTTTATATGAAACAGGTTATCTTGCTGTTGCTAAAAAAGAGTTTGAGACTCTTAAGCAAGAAGATAAAGACAATCAGTTTATTACAGAGTATTTAAACAAAATAAGCAACAACTTAAAGACTAACTAAAGAACTCTGTTTGTTTCAATAAATTATAAATATATTCCAACCGGTCTTTATCGTGTAAATACCAGTATCCGATAAGAACTTCAAAAGCAGTGGCTTTTCGGTAATCAGCCTGAATAGAACGTCTTCCAACCGGGATTGGAAGGTTTCTCGCTCGGCGCACAATTTCGTGTTCATCCTCTGTTAGTTCCGGCTCAAGTAAAGTCAGCATATCTTTTTGAAAAGTTGCATTAACTCTTTCTGTAGTAATTTTGTGAAGGATTTTCGAGTTAGAAGTTTTAAAAATAGTATAAGTTCTAACGAAGACTTCCCAGACAGAGTCTCCAATATGAGCGTAATTTCTTAATACAACAACTTCTTCAAGCATAGAATCAGTATATAAAAACAGCGGTGCGAAATCAAGATTTCGCACCGCTGTATCTGTAAAATATTTTATTACGCAAAATATCTTGCTAACAAACCATCAAAACCGCGTCCGTGACGAGCTTCGTCTTTTGCCATTTCATGAACTGTATCATGTACAGCATCAAGTCCCAATTCTTTTGCTTTTCTAGCTAATTGCAATTTACCGTCACAAGCTCCGAATTCTGCTTCTGCTCTAAGTTCAAGATTTTTCTTAGTTGAAGAAGTAACAACTTCACCCAATAATTCAGCAAATCTAGCTGCGTGGTCAGCTTCTTCAAAAGCATATCTTCTGTAAGCTTCAGCGATTTCAGGATAACCTTCTCTGTCAGCTTGTCTTGACATTGCAAGGTACATACCAACTTCTGTACATTCGCCAACAAAGTTAGCTCTCAAACCTTCAAGAATTTCAGGAGCTACGTCTTTAGCGCAACCAACTCTATGTTCATCAGCATAAGCTTTATTACCATCTTCAATAGCAGTAAAAACTTCTTTAACAGCACCGCAAATAGGGCATTTTTCAGGAGCTTCTGCTGCAGTATATCCACAAACTGAGCATACGAATTTTGTCATAATTAAATCCTCTCTACTAAATAATCACAACAAGATTATAACATAACAGCTTAAAAGTGTATAGATACTTGAAAAATAGCAAAAGCATGGTATTATAAGACATGTAAAAGATAAAAAAGGAGACCAAATCATAGCTAACGAAGACAGAGGCGCAAAGGGCGCAGGGAAAGACAAACCGCTTATTAACGAAAGAATTAGAGCGAAGGAAGTACGACTAATCGACGAAAACGGAACAAATCATGGTGTAGTTCCAACATCGCAAGCTATGAGAATGGCTGAAGAAGCTGAATTGGACTTAGTTGTAATCAGTCCTAATCAAGCTCCTCCTGTAGCTAAGATTTTAAATTACGGTAAATATAAATACGAACTTGAAAAGAAAGCTAAAGAAGCTAAAAAGAAACAACATGTAGTTGAAGTTAAGGAAGTAAAAGTTCGTTATAAAATTGACACACATGACTACGAAGTAAGATTAAAAAACATCAGAAAATTTATCTCACAAGGTAATAAGGTGAAAATTATTGTCATGCTTCGCGGTAGAGAAATGCAACATTCAAACCTTGCTGTTGAGCTTGCAAACAAATTTATTGCAGACTTGGCAAATGACCCTATTACAGTAGAAAAGAAACCTGCTGTAGAAGGTCGTAACGTGACAGTTTGGCTTGCACCTCAAGGGTAGGGGTAAATAATACAATAAAAAAAATTTTAAATACCCCCTTGATTAAAAATTTTGAGCAAATATAATAAACATATACTGACTAGCCGCAATAGCTCAGTTGGTAGAGCAAGGGACTGAAAATCCCTGTGTCCTTGGTT
>CAMTNN010000140.1 GCA_947073895.1 uncultured cyanobacterium | reverse complement strand
TTTTAAATTTGTAGTTAAATATGTATAGAAGTTAATTAGAGGAAGAGATTTTGCCAACTGCAGCGATTGCTTATATTTTATCTATAATTATTGTAACAGCATTGGTTTGCGGCCTAAACCCGCAAATGCATAAACGCGTAGTTATTTTGGATTCTAAATATAAAGTTGTTGATGTTGCAGAACCAATTGTGCAGCCGGTTAAACCTGTTTCCCAAACTCCTGTGCAGCCGACGGAGGTTGTTAAAACAGTAGTTCAACCGACGGTTACAACAACTCCGGTTAAAACTGCTCAAGTTCCTGTAAAAGTACAGCAGACAAAACCAAAAACTGTCTCTCAACCGGTAAAAACGACACCTGTTAAAAATACACAGACCAAGACAACACCTGTTAAGCAGCCGGTTCAAACAGTAAAACAACCGGTAAAACCGGTAAAAAAAGATGTTGTAAAGCCTGCTCCGGTAAAAACGGAGCCAGCTAAAGTTGTTTTAACTCCGCAGCAAGAATCCGTTTTATGGAATAAATGGCGTTCTGATTTACAAAACAAAATAATGAATTCTGTTTCTTTACCGCCATTACCTCAAGGAACTGTATTCAAGTTTTCATTTACTGTTGATAAAAATGGTAGAATTACGAATATAAAAAGCTGGGCAACGGATCCTAAGTATAACCCTTATGCGATTCAATATATTACACCTGCTATTAGAAACTTGCAGGGCAAGAGTATTTTAAAATTCCCTAATGGGACAAACAGAGAATCAACTGTTTTTGAAGGAAATATTAAAATCTCAAATGTTTCGAAATACTCTACCGCAAAAGACTATAATGACGTAGAAACTATCAGACACTAATTTTCAGGAATATATTCGTAGTTGTTTCCGCTGTTTCCTGAGTTAGGAGTTGTTTGCTGCGGAGTTTCTTTATTAGGTACCTGAGGTGCTGTGTTAATGGAATCTAATAAAACTGTTTCAAACGTACCGTTGTATAAATCGGGGTCTCTAAAGCTATAATATTTCCCGCCGGTTGTATCAGCTAAACATTTGTAGCTCATATCTCCACCGATTATTATGACATCAATTATAATATCGGAACGGGTTTGAGTTAGTTGTTTTACAAATTCGCAAGGATTTCCTCCGCAGTTTTCCCCGCCATCGGTTATTAATATAATTTTTTTCTTAGATGTTGCAGGGAAACCTGCTAAATCTTTTGTTATTGCAAGATGAAGACCATATACAAGCGGAGTCGCACCACCAGTCGGATATTTGTCCATTCCTTGATAGAATGTGCTTCCGTTATATAGACCAACAGGTAAGACCTGAACTGTATTAGAGCATCTTCCTGTAGTATCTCCGACACAATCGTATTGTTGTTTTGTAAGGATTTTATATACGCCTGCTGTGTTTTTAATGATTTTTTGCAGTTCTGAATTTACGTATGTATAAGGATTAAATCCTCCTGTTTGTCCAAAGACTCTCAAGCCGACTTTTGTACCGGAAGGAATATTTGGGTAAAATCTTCGTACAGCGTCTTTGGCTTGATCAATAGTGGTAGACATACTGCCGGAGTAATCCATTACAATTTCTACAATACCACCTACTCCTACATCGTTTTGAGTGTTTTGCGGAGTGTATGTAGTCGGTGTATAGACATTATAATTACTTCCTGATGCGGAGTTTGTTTTTGGAGTAATTTTATATGATTTAGCATAAACTGCTGTGCAAACTAAAATAGACGCAAGCAATAGATTTAATATCTTCTTATTCATACCAATAATTAAATCATATATTTATTCTTTTGTCTAATACATTAGTTTATAACACCGTAGAGTTTTGCAAATTTGCTGATAATATCGACTGATTTATCTATTTGTTCGTAGCTAAGATTTTTCATCATACAAAGTCTTAAACGACATTCTTTTCTTCTGACAGCAGGATAAGTAACTATGTTAACATAAACTCCGTTTGCTCTAAGTTTTTCATATAGTTCAAATAATACCGGTTCTGATTTAATCATTACAGGTATTATTGCAGATTGACTGTGGCCGATGTCAAAGCCTTCTGATAAAAGTTTTTCTTTTAGGTATTCTGTTTTTTGCATTAATTCTTGTCTGCCGGCATTGTCGTTTTCTAAAAGTTTAAATACTTCGTTTAGTCCGCCTGCTATAGATGCCGGCATGGCTGTAGAGAAAAAGTAACTTCTTGCATAAAGTCTCAAATACTGAACAATTTGTCTGTTTGCCGCGCAATATCCTCCCAGTCCTCCGGGGCCTTTTGAGAGCATTCCGACGTTTAAATCAATTTTATCCATAACTCCATAGTGTTCTGCTGAACCTTTGCCTGTAGGTCCTACCACACCAACACCGTGAGCATCGTCAACCATAACTCTGCAATTATATTTTTCTGCAAGTTCTGTTATTATATCAAGCGGTGCAATATCTCCGTCCATAGAGAAAACTCCGTCTGTTATAATTAGTCTGCCGGTTTTTTCGGGCGGAATCTTTGATAAAATTCTTTCTAAATATTTCATATCTCTATGAGGATATATTTTAATTTCAGCCCCTGATAAAACACAACCGTCAAATATTGATGCGTGATTGGCTGAGTCGTTTATTATAATATCATTCTTGCTGCAAAGAGCTGAAATAATCCCTACATTAGCGCCATATCCGCTTGGGAAAACAATGCTGTCTTCGCAGCCGTAAAAATTTGCAATTCTTTTTTCAAGTTCTTTGTGTAATTCTGTTATTCCGGCATAGTTTGAAACTGCCCCCATACCGTAACCGAATTTTTCCAAAGCTTTTTGTGCACCTTTCATCACTGTTGGATGTGTTGATAGGTTTAAGTATGAATTTGAACCAAGCATTATAACAGGATGAATAGTACCGTCTTTTTCTTTTATTAAGGAATCCGGCTGAGCCTTGTTCATTGTTACCATGCCAAGAGCTTCTTGCCCCGTTTTTACACCTGTTTTAAGCAGGTTATCAAGTCTGAGTGTTTTATCAAAAATATCTTCGCCGGATTCTGTATTTATAAAATTTTCAAATTTTAGATTAGTAAAATTTTCCTCATTTAATTTATAAGTTTCCATGGGCTTAACTTTTTCCTTTCAGTCAATCCATGTTAACAAAATTGATATTTATTTGGCTATAGCACAGCCGTATAATAAGAGCGGTTAAATATTTTCTATAAACCATTCTATCATTGGCTTTTTATCTTTAAATTTAAAATTAAAGTCTTTTTCAAACTCAGTACTTGTTAAGAACTTGTAGCTGACATTAAATGCCAAAGGTTCTTCCTCTACGTTCAGGGCTTCAAATTTTTCTTGGCTCACTGTCTCTGTATTCAGATCTATAACATTTGAGTAGTTTAGACCTTCAGAATAGCAAAAAGGAGCTTTCTTAGTGCCGTCTTCGTCATAAGTCATTAATCCAAAAGCACGGCAAACTACTCCTCTGTATTCATAAACTGAACACTCATTGTTAATTAAAAACGGACAATCATGCTGGAATTTGGCGCCGCAGAAATTCCTTTTTGCCTCAAGGATTTTGATAATATTTTCTTCAACTGCTGTTTGAGTGGTTTTGTCTAAATTTTTATAACCTTCCAATAAATAGGTTATTTCCATTAAGGAATAGGGAAATTGTGAATTTTTACAGCATTTTCCGCAGCCTCTATAACAAAAAATGTAAGGCTTTTGTCTCTCAAAAAAAACACTCAGTTTTGAGTCTAGAAATTCCAAATATTTCTTGTAATTGTCAAACATATATACAACATTATAATGTGAAAATGGTTTTTGTTATAATAAACTAATGAATATGGATTTAAAATTTAGAAATATGACAAATAATGATAAGCAAGAAGTTTTTTCGATGATGGAAGCTTTTTATTCTTCTGATGCTGTTTATACTAATGGTTCAAGTGATATTTTTAAATCAGATATTGAATATTGTATAAATGACAATCCGTACTTAAAAGGTTTTGTATTTGAAGTTGAAAATAATATTGCCGGATATTCAATGATATCGAGGAGTTTTTCAACAGAATTCGGGAAACCTTGTATCTGGTTTGAAGATTTGTATCTAAAACAGAAATATAGAGGTTTAGGGATTGTTCCAAAATTCATTGATTATGTAAAAAAACATTATCCAGATTCAGTTCTTAGATTAGAAGTTGAAGATGAGAATACTCATGCTGTTCATGTTTATCAAAAATCAGGATTTCAAACCTTGCCTTATGTTGAGATGATTAAACTCCGATAAATTTTCTTGTCTGAGCTTCCGGATTAATTTTAAGCAATAATTTTTTAAATGAATCAGCAAAGAGTTTTTGGACGCCGTGTTATCCAAGCGAATAATACAAAGCAGCCATCCGGTCTTTCTGTCAAGCTAGGGAAAGCACCAATGTCTGCAAA
>CAMTNN010000139.1 GCA_947073895.1 uncultured cyanobacterium | reverse complement strand
ATGTATTTGTACCTCAATTAACGAAAAAGTTGTACACGGAATCCCTTCTGAAACAGAAATTCTTAAGGAAGGTGATATTATTGCGATTGATGTTGGTGCTACATATGGCGGAATGGTGGGTGACAGCGCATGGTCATATGCTGTTGGCGAAATTTCAGATGAAAAGAAATTGTTGATGAAAGCAACCGAAGAAGCTCTTTTTGCAGGTATTGAAAAAATGAGAGCCGGTAATATTTTGGATGATATTTCAGGTGCTGTTGAAGACGTTGCAAAAAGCTATAAAATGGGAATAGTTCGTCAATATGGCGGCCATGGTGTGGGGCATTCTATGCATGAAGACCCGTTCTTGTTTAATTACAGAGTCGGTGATGCGACTCTTATTAAATCCGGTATGGTTATAGCAATTGAACCAATGTTAAACCTTGGCTGTGATGAAGTTTTTGTAGAAGAAGATAATTGGGGCGTTGTAACAAAAGACAGAAGACCGTCTGCGCATTTTGAACATACTGTTCTTGCAACAGACGGTGATCCGATTCTTATGACTACTCTAATGGAGTAGATTAGATATCATATAATCTTGCAACTGCTTCATCAAGATTATCTAATGTATCGCAGCCAAATAAACAAGAAATTGCAGACCATTTGCTATTTTCAAAGTCATCATTACCTGGTTTGCTGCTGTATTCTTCGTATGTTTTTTGTAAGAATTTATAATCCTTAGAATCACGTTTTTCTTCAGGTACGTTATCTAATAACATCTTCATAAATGGTACAACATCCTGATTTTTGAATGCATCACCATATTCTGAAGCCATTTGTTCAAAGATACCGTTTCTTGCTCCACCTAATTCATATCCTTTTAGAAATTCTTGAATTGTGCTGTATTTTTTAGCTTCAACCGGAAAATCTACCAGTTTTTGTAAGCTTTCTTTGCATAATGAATAGTTCATTGTAACACCGTCAAGCTTGTCGCTGAAAGAGTATCCTAAATTCCATGGTCCTCTAAAGCTATCTTTTAAATACAGTTCTTTTGCTACGTAACTGCCATCTCCAAGTTGTTCGGATTGCTCTGAGTCTAATTTATTAAAATCATAGTCAAATCCATATCGATGCTTAATAATATCTTGGAAAAGTTTTATTTCATTACCGTCAACTTTTCCGTTGCCATTTCCGCCATTATTTTTGCTATCAACATATTCTGCCCAATATCTGGTTTTACCTGCTGCAAAATATGTGTTGAATTCGTAAGATTGTGCCATGTAGCTCTCCTTTTAAATAATATTTTCGTGTATGTATATATTAAGTATTTAATCTTCAAATAATTGCCTTTAATGTAAAGTTTTGTTAACCATTAAGTGCTGGACAAATAAAATTGTGTGTTATACAATTATTATGAATTGTTAATATCTTAATCAAGAGGATAAAAATGGATCAAATAATTAAAGTAGCTTGGGATTTAAACGAAAACACCGATAACCGTTATAAATTGGTTTATGAAATTGCTGAGCTTGCAAAAAAATTGGTTGATGAAACTCAAATGAAGAAAGCCCGAGACGAGTTTGGGTTTGAAGAAGTTGTTACAGAATCTTATAAGAAAGAGAATCCTGTAGAACATGCTATTATGGTGAAAGCTTCCGAATCAGATAATACTGAGCTGGTCGGATAAAGGATATAAGTTTTTGACTGATAAAGGAGCTTTACAAATAGTAAAGCTCCTTTGTTTTGTTAAAAAATTTTAACAATAGGGCAATTTTAAAAATTTATTGACTTAATATAATAAGAAGGTCGAAATAAAAATGGTGAATGTAGCAAGAATATTTTCAACTTTAGGGAATTCAGATTCCTTGGTGCCATTGGCAATCAAGGATTTTTCTGCTACCGGTGGAATGACCGCGGGTTCTTTTGTAACAGGAAAAGAGGAGGGTCAGGATAGATTTATTGATGAAACCGGTACAGAAGTAATCTGGTTATGTGGGATTCCGGCTTTTAAATGGCTTTTTGATAATACTGTATTCAGATTGATGAAATTGGATTCTAAGTTTGACGCAAGGAATCTTAAAGATAAAGATGTTTTTGAAAAAATACAGCAATATGCTCCTGATGATAAGGTTAAATCGAGTCTTAGTAAAATTGCGAAAAATCAAAAAATGTTTAAAAATACTGCAACTGCTAAATTTGTAGTTTCGACTGCTATGACTATTGGTAGTTATATTGGTTTGACTAAATTTAAACAGAAGTATACAGAAGATAAGATTAGAAAAAATCTTATTGCTGAATATGAAGCTTCAAAAAAACAAGAAAATGCCGAGAAAAAAGGTGGCGAAAATATTTCATTTAAAGGTTTAGGTAATGTTGTTGAAACATTTGCTTTCAGCCCTGTTAAAAATATGTGGATTTTAGATGGAGCTATCACAGGTGAAAGATTAAAAGATTCAAGAAGTCCTCAAGAATTTATCGGTTATGGCATTAAAGAAGCGTTTACGCTGTGCTTTATGTATTATGCCGGTGATAAAATTCAGCAGGTATTAGAAAATTATGCAAACAAAAAGCATAATAAATCAATTGGGCTTGATGCAAAAGTTTTAGAAGAAGGTAATTTGAAAAAGGCGTTTGAGGATGGTTCAATTGAAAAGTCATTAAACGAATTTAAGGCTGCAAATACTTCAAAGGCTGATTTGTACGAGTTTTTACATAAAAAACCGGATAATATGATTGTAAAAACAGCTAAAGATTCTGGAATAATTAAGCTTTATAAAAAAACAGATAAAATTGATACAAGAAAATATATTGACCTTGAAGAAGTTGAGGGAGTAAGTAAAAAGGTAGAAGAATTATACTCACAATACCAGAAAGCTGTTGCAGGTGGCGAAACTTCTGATAAATTCTTCGCGGGAGTAAAAAAACTTAAGAGAAATGCGATTTTAACAGGGCTTGGTACCTGTATGTTTGCTCTGGGTATTGTTACACCGGGACTTATGCTTTTGAAGAGGTTTACGGCGAATGATGATACAGAATTCCAAACAAAAAAAATTATTAGACAACAGTTGATAAATGATGGTATTATAAAATAAATGAACAATTTTAAATATAGTTCGTTATATTAGTACAAATTAAAAGGAGACTATTATGAAAAAATGTATCTTTACCCTTTTAGCGCTAATGTTTTTTGCACTTGGAGCTCAAGCATTCAATTATAATACAGCAGGGCCTTCTAATGATTTTGGCGGACGTACTAATTTATATCCACCGGCGTCGTCTTATCAAGCTTATGATGATTATAGACGTTCAACTAATTACGCACGCGCGAATAAAATGCAGGTTGATATTAATTATAACGACAATAGTAGTGCTACGCCATCTCCTCGTAAACAGAGAAAACACGGTAGTGCAGCTAACAAAAATCGTAAATAATAGTTTAAATAATAAAAATCGCGGTTTGATAAAACCGCGATTTTTTTATTTGCTAAATTATTTATTTAATAGCTTTTTTAGCTCTGTTTAGCGAATGTTCTTTTCCTAATATTGCAAGTGTAGCAGTCATATCTGCACCGCAAAGTCTTCCTGTTACGGCAGCTCTGATTGCCCACATTGTGAATTTAGGCTTATAGCCTTTTTCTTTGAAATCAGCTCTGAATTGTTCTAATTTTTCGTGAAGATTTTCTTCTGTCCATTCCCAATCAGAACCTTGTTCAACGAATGCTTGTAATACTTCTTGAGAAAGTTCTGTTTCAATATTTTCTTTAGCTTTTTCATCTAATTCAACATTGTCTCCACCGAAGAAATATGTAACTGCATCTGTAATATCAGAAAGAAGTGTTAATGGTTCGTAAGTGATTTCAATCATTCGTGTGAACTGCTCTTCTGTCAGTTCAGATAAATCATATTTAGTTAAGTATTTTTTTAGTTTTTCTTTTAATTCTTCCATAGCAATTCTGGCGGAGTTTACCACACCGGAAATTCCTGATGAAAGGCTGACATGAAGAATGTCTTTTCCTTCTTTTAAAAAGCCTTCAAAATATTCTTTAAATTCCTCGGAATTAATCTGTGATGTTTTGGTGTCGGCGCCGTTTGCCATGGCACGGTAAAACTCGTTAAACGGAATGGACTTGCCCAGGTCGTCTTCATAGGCTTTGCCGTCCAGTTCAAAATGAAAGCAGATATAAGAAATGCTGCGTTCCTTAAAATGTTCTTCTGTAAGGTCTGCCGTGGAACAGCAGCTTAAAATATAGTCGTTCATAGTGTCCTCCATGTCCCTGTTTTATTGTGTTATAATATTCTTGATTGCGGCAAAGCTTTCTTTGCTGATAACATGCTCTATTTTGCAGGCGTCTTCTGTCGCGATGTGTTCCGGTACGCCTAAACGGATGAGCCACTTCGAAATCAGTTCATGGCGTTCATAAATTGTCTCTGCAATCTCCCTGCCCTCGCCGGTAAGATAAATAA
>CAMTNN010000138.1 GCA_947073895.1 uncultured cyanobacterium | reverse complement strand
GAGATAATAGCTTGAAATCGTATATTTTTGAAATTTTGACAATTGACCATATATAACTTTTTCAGATAACACTTTTTTTGAAAAAACTAAAATTATTGGATTATTACTTAGTAGTATAGTTTTAATCTTAATTTAATAATAAATATAAAATATTTCTACATAAAAATAATAATATTATAAATGTATTAAATGTTAACACTGCAGAAATTCCGGATTCTTTGTTTAAGCTGCCTAAAGATATTAATCTTATGGATACCGGTTTTTGAACATAATATTGGCAAATATCGTTTAAAAAAATGAAGCAATAATAACAATAACTTTGTATAATAATGCTCGGAGGATTGGTGAAAAGAAAACTTATTGCAGCATTTATTTCAGTTATAATTTTGTCGCAGAGCGTGTTTGCGATAGAAAACACTCCTACGAAGAAATCAAAAAAGAATAAGAATGTCAGAGTTGAAGAAATAAAACTTCCAGCTGTTATTTCTAAAAGACATCCGGCTTTACAAATTAGTGTAATGAATATTGATGATTGTGTGGATTATGCTGTTTCTCATAATCCGAATTTATCGGTAGCATTAGAACAAATTAAAGCTTCTAAGGCAGGAATTGGCGTTGCAAGGTCAAGCTATGCGCCACGCCTTACTGCAAAAGTTGGATATAACCATAATACGAATAACGGTACTCGTATCGCTAATACTCATAATAATTCTATCGGGTTTAATGTCGGCATTTCTGAGATGATTTGGGATTTTGGCAAGACTACAGCCAGAATTAATATGGCGAAGTACGATACCGAATCTGCTCAATATGATTATGAGTATGAACTGTTAAATGTAATTTATGATGTAAGAATAAATTATTATAAAGTTCTTTCATCATTGGCTAACTTGGATATTTATGAGCAAAATGTCCGTATTCAGACCTTAAACTATGAGCGTACAAAAGCTATGTTTGATGAAGGTTTGAAATCTAAAATTGACGTAGTGAACGCGGAAGTTAATCTTGCTGATGCAAAAATTCAGCTTGTTGAAGGTCAAAATACTCTTGAAAGTAATCTTATAGCTCTAAAAGATTCAATGTTTTATCAGGAACCGTCAGAACTTATTGTGCAAAATGTTGAAAATTTTAATTTCTTAAAAGCTGATTATAAAAAGAAAATTGAAGGGGTAGATTCAGGTCTAAAACCAACCGCGTTTAAAAAGAATGAAGACGGTTTGTTGATGTTAACTTCAGGAATTGAGCACCGTGATATTATTCAAAACTTTGAATTTAAACCGATGAAAATGGCAAGGCAAACTGCTGTAGATAAAGCGCTCGAGTTTCGTCCAGACTTGAAATCAAATGAAATGATTGTTAAGGTGCAGGAGGAGTCTTTAAAAGCTATTAAGCGTTCTTACGCTCCTGAAATTACCGGTGATTTAACGTGGGGTTATACAAAAAACGAATCAACTTATACAAGCCCTCTTCAAATAGGTGCAAGTGTCGGCTTAGGTTCTGTTAATCCTTATGGTATTCATTATCAGGTTAAGGAAGGCGAAGCTTATTTGGATATTGCCAATCACAATTTAAATATTGCAAAATCAAGTATTTATTGGGAAGTTCAGAATAACTATGTTAATATGCGTCAGTTGGAACGCCGTATTCCTTTGATGAATGAAAAAGTTAAAGCTACATTGGAAAACTTTGAGCTTGCTGACGGACGTTACAGTGTTGGTTTAAATAATTATGTTGAACTTCAGGATGCTTTAGCTAATTACAACAGCTCTCAGTTAAATTTTGTTGAAGCTGTTTTTCAATATAACGTAGCAAGAGAAACTCTATTAAAATCAATGGGGATTAAATAATGAAAAAAAAATATATAATTATTTCTGCTGCAGTTCTTTTGGTGTTGGGTTTAACTTTTGCCCTATGTAAAAAAGGCAGTGTTAAATATATAACAAAAGAAATTACGGAAGAATCAATTACAGAATACGTTGAAGCGTCAGGAACAATTAAACCGCTCAATACTATTGAAGTAGGTACGCAGGTTTCCGGTACGGTGGCCCAGATTTATGTTGACTATAACTCTGTTGTTAAAAAGGGAGATTTGCTAGCAGAATTAGATCCGAGTTTGTTTCAGGCAAATGTTGATCAGTCAACTGCTAAATTAAACAATGCTCAGGCATCTTATGCTAAAGCTTCATCAACATTGAATTATAAACGCAATAATTATCAAAGATATCAGCATCTTTATGAGAAAAATTATGTTTCTAAAGACGAAGTTGAACTTGCTTTATCAAACTATCAGCAGGCACAGGCAGAGGTAAGTGCTGCAAGTGCAGAAGTGAGCGCAGCTCGAGCAACTTTAGATAATAACTTAACTAATTTAAGATATTCAAAGATTGTTTCACCTGTTGACGGTACTGTTATTTCAAGAGCGGTAGATGTGGGACAAACTGTTGCAGCAAGTTTTAATACTCCGACATTGTTTGAGGTTGCGGAAGATTTAACTCAAATGCAGATTGAAACAAGCGTGTCCGAAGCTGATATTGGAAAAGTTAAAGTCGGACAGAAAGCTATGTATACGCTTGACGGATATCAGGATAGAAAATTTGAAGGTACTGTTACTCAGGTTCGTTTGGCTTCCACTACAACTAACAATGTTGTAACTTATGCTGTAATTGTTTCTGTTGATAATTCAGAAGGACTTGTAATTCCGGGCATGAGTGCGAATGTTTCGATTGTAACTAATGAAGTAAAAAACGCACTTTGTGTTCCTCCTCAAGCATTAAAGTTTACACCTGAAACAAACGGTAAAAAATACGAAAAACAAGGAATCTGGTTACAGACAAAAAGCGGTTTACAGCGATATGATATAGAACTCGGGGTATCAGATGAAAATCATACTCAAATAATTTCAAAAGAAATTAAAGTCGGTGACAAAGTTGTTGTCAGCTCATCCGGCGGAAATAAAAACTCTAAGAAACAAGCTATGAGACCACCGAGGATATAATGGCATTAATAGAAGTAAAACACGCTGTAAGAACATACCAAATGGGAGACGAATGTTTCTATGCAATGAATGATATTTCCTTTTCAATAGAGGAAGGTGAGTTTGTTGCAATTATGGGAACATCGGGCTCGGGAAAATCTACTTGTATGAATATGCTTGGGACTCTGGATAGGCCAAGTAGCGGTGAATACTATCTTGATGGTGTTAATGTTTTTTCTCTTAATGCGAATGAACTATCCGATATCAGAAATAATAAAATAGGCTTTGTTTTTCAAGGTTTTAACCTTATTTCGAGAACGTCTGCGCTTGATAATGTTCAACTACCTATGATTTATAAGGGAATTCCCGAAGAAGAAAGAATCAGAAGAGCACGTGAAGCATTAAAGGTTGTAGGTCTGGAGAATAAAGAAGGCAATATGCCTTCTCAGATGTCAGGCGGTCAACAGCAAAGGGTTGCGATTGCTCGCGCTATTGTAAATGATGCTCCGCTGATTCTAGCAGACGAACCTACCGGGAATTTGGATACAAAGACAAGTATTGATGTGATGGAATTTTTTGTTAATCTTAACGAAAAATATGGTAAAACTATTGTTCTTGTAACCCATGAACCTGATATCGCAGAGTATACGAAGCGTATTATTAAGTTCAAAGACGGGAAGATTGTTTCGGATTTGATGAAAGATGAGTGGTTGAAGCAAAGGAATCGGGAAACATGATAGACTTTAAGTCAACATTGAAAATAGCTTTGAACTCATTAAGAGTAAATAAAATGCGCTCGGCTTTAACAAGCCTGGGTATAATTATCGGTGTATCTGCAGTAATTATTATGCTTGCAATCGGTGCTGGCATGAATAAACAGGTTCAGGAAAATATGGAGTCAATGGGTTCTAACCTGCTTACGATTCGTTCTGCCACTGCTAAAACAGGCGGGGTGTCAATGGGTATGGGCTCTAAACCAACATTGAGTGTTAAGGATGCCGATGCAATCAAAAGAAGTGCTCGCGGAGTTGATGCGGTTGCTCCTGTTCTCAATTCCTCTAAACAAGTTATGTATGGAAACCAAAACTGGTCAACTTCTGTTTACGGTATTACAACTCCTTATTTATATGTGAAGAACTATGAAATGCAAATGGGCAGACCTTTTACTCGAGATGATGATAAAAATGCCGTTAAAGTTGCAATAATAGGTTCAACTGTTGAGCGAGAGCTTTTTGGAGATGTGAATTCAATAGGTAAAACTATAAGAGTCGGTAATGTGCCTTTTCAAGTAATCGGCACTCTAAAATCTAAAGGCGCAATGGGGCCTATGGATCAAGATGATTTAATTTTTATTCCGCTGACAACTGCTCAAAGAAAAGTTTTCGGTACAGATTTTCCGGGGGCTGTAAGTCAGATTTTGGTCAAAGCGAGTTCTCTTGATGACAGTAAGATTGCTCAAAGTGATATTTCAGAGATTTTGAGAAG
>CAMTNN010000137.1 GCA_947073895.1 uncultured cyanobacterium | reverse complement strand
ATTCATTTAGAGGTGCAGATATTTCTAATATATTGAATTTTGAAAAAGACTTTCCGGGTACTAGAATTATCAAATTAGAGCAAAATTATAGATGTACTCAAAGTATATTAAATGTAGCTAATGCAGTAATAAAAAACAATGAAACAAAATATGAAAAAGTTTTGTGGACGAAAAATGATGAAGGAACATTACCAAAAGTATATAGAGGTTCTGATGAATATGATGAAGCAAATTATATTGTTAAATCAATCAAATCGACCTCTGATAATTACAACCAATTCTCAATCTTATACCGCACAAACGCACAATCACGTGCTTTAGAAGAAGCTTTGATTGCCTCCGGAATTCCTTACAGAATCTACGGCGGTCTAAAATTCTATGACCGTAAGGAAATCAAAGACGCGATTGCGTATTTAAAACTTATTCATAACGTAGATGATTCTCAGTCACTTAGACGTATTATCAATGTTCCAAAGCGTGCAATCGGTGAAACTACTTTGAAACATTTGCAAGAATATGCTGACGCACAAGACATTAGCTTATTCTCTGCTATCTTAAACGTAGATGATATTGAAACAATTAAATCAGGCACAGCTACTAAGCTTAAAGATTTTTCAACTCTTATCATGAAATTCCAAGAAGATCAAACAAAATACGATTTGCCTGAATTCTTAAGCCTTGTTCTTGAAAGAAGCGGTTATTTAAGGGAGCTTCACGCGTCAGGAACTGACGAAGACTTAACAAGAATTGAAAACTTACAGGAACTTGTGAACGTAGCCAATGAATTTGAACCGGAAGAGCAGGATAATGTTTTAGGTGAATTCTTAACACAGGTTTCATTAGTATCCGATATCGACGGAATGGAAGAAATCGCAAACAATGTAACATTGATGACCTTACACGCATCAAAAGGTTTGGAATTTCCAATCGTATTCCTCGCGGGGTGCGACCAAGGCATATTCCCTTCTGCAAGAACTATGAACGTAATGTCAGAACTTGAAGAAGAACGTAGACTTATGTATGTTGGGATTACGCGTGCTGAGACAAAATTATACCTAACAACAGCAAAACGCCGTCAAATGTGGGGTGAATACAAGTATTATTCACCAAGCCAATTTATCGAAGAGATTCCACAACACTTATTAGAAACACAAGAATCAAGCGGATATTCAGAACACAGAAGCACATTTACTAGTGCCGTTAAATCCGTAAAAAGTAAATCTTCTTTTGATTCAGACGGTTATGTAAAACCTGTTACAAGTTTCGGCTCATCCTTCGGGCAGACAAAATCAGGTGGGATCAGCAACTCAACAGGATTCGGAAAAAACTTTGTTGCACCATCTTCAAATAAAACTACAAATGTAGTAAAAAGAACTCCAAACAAAGCTTTTGTTAATAAAAATCCTATTAACAAGCAAAAAGAAGATGAAAAAATTAAGGCGTTTTTTGAAAACAATATAATGAAACAGAGATTGGAAGAACGCAAAAAAGAACAGGAAAAACAAGCTGAAGCACAAGCAAAAGCAGAAGAGTTAAAAAATACCGCAACTCAATATTATTTTAATGTCGGAGAACGCGTATTCCATGAAAAACTAGGAATCGGGCATATTACAGACGTAATACAAATTGGTGAAAGCACAATGTACACCATTGATTTCGGCAAATTGGGCAAAAAAGCAATGGATGCAAGTTATGCTCATTTGAAAAAGTTCTAGGAGAAATATGAAAAATATCTTAGAAGAATATAAACTTTTTCCTGAAGTAAAAGCTATTGCATTAGGCGGCTCAAGTACAGCAAATACTTCTGACAGCATTTCTGATATTGATGTTTATATTTTTGTAGATTCTGACATTGCGCTCGATAAAAGACTTGAGCTGACTAAAAAATATTCTTCTCATTTTGAAGTAGGCGGAGAATATTTTGGTTCAGGTGACGAATATTTTGTAGACTCTTTAAACAAGCAGCTTGATGTAATGTTTTGGAACATAAATTGGTTTAATGATATTGTAACTAACATTTGGGATAAACATTTTCCATCAAACGGTTATACCACTTGCTTTTTATACACACTAAAAAACTTTAATATCATATATGATAAAGATAATTGGCTTAAAAACCTGCAGGATAAAATATCTTCACCTTATCCGCAAGAGCTAAAAGAAAACATAATTAACAGAAATTTAATGCTGCTTAAAAACAAGCCGTTTGCATCATATTACGAACAGATTGAAAAAGCCATTAAACGAAATGATATTGTTAGCATTAACCATAGAATCGCGGCTTTTGTAGCAAGCTATTTTGATATAATTTTTGCAAAAAATGAACTTTTACACCCTGGTGAAAAAAGATTGATTAAATACGCAAAAGAACATTGCAAAATTCTACCATATAACTTTGAAGAAAATATTGAAAAATTATTAAAACAACCTGATTTAGAAATATTAGATAATATAATTGAAAATTTGATAAAACTACTATAAAGGGCTCGATTATATCGAGCCCTTTATAGTAGTAAGCCGAACACACACACAATGCCTTTTAAATTTTGAGGTCGAAAAACGACAATCCCACCGGCTGTCCCCGACTTACAATATAATAATAACACTATTTTTAAGCTTTTTTAATCTTCTTGAGGAGTAATACTTAGGGATTATTTATGTTAGAATTGAAATATGAACGGAATTAAGATAAAATGTCCTGCAAAAATAAATCTTACATTAGAGATTGTAAATAAACGTGATGACGGGTTTCATAATATTAAAAGTATTATGCAGTTAATCAGTCTCTATGATTATTTAACTATTAAAACAGCATCGTCAGGAATCACACTATCAGGTACAAGCAGTGAAATTCCTTATAACGAAAAAAATCTGGTTTATAAAGCTGCTGATTTGTTTTTAAAAACTGCAGGAATAAATACAGGATTGGAAATTTATATTGAAAAAAACATTCCGATAGCTGCGGGACTTGCAGGCGGAAGCACTGATGCAGCGGGAACAATTTATGGTTTGAATAAAATGTTCGGAGAAATTTTATCACATGCCGAAATCGAAAAACTTTGCACACAATTAGGTTCGGATTTGAATGTCTGCCTAAACGGAGCTTGTACCCTTGCAACATCGAGGGGAGAAATAACAGAACCGCTGCCAGTAATAAAATCATGTGTTACGCTTATTAAACCAAAAAGTTTAGGCATATCAGCAGGTGAAGCATACAAAAAATATGCAGCAAAAGAACTTAAGCCTCAGAACAACATGACCGAGAAAATGATTAATGCTATACGCTCAGGCGAAGAAATTAAACCATTTTTATATAATGATTTAGAATACGCAATCTTTGATGATTATGAAGAACTTCAAAAAATCAAAAAAGTTTATCCAAAATCTATAATGTCAGGTTCAGGCTCAACTTATTTTATACTTGAAAACCTTGATAAATCTAAACTTGGAGAAGATTACGAATTTATAAACAATCTTGAATTCATACAAGACGGAGTAAGTGAATATGTTAGTTAAAACTTTTATTGAACCACCTATTGATAATAATAATTATTTAATTATAGACGGCAGGGAAGCTGCACTTATTGACTGTTCGGCAGTTGATGATGATATTCGAGCTGAGCTGGAAACTCAAAGCGCAGAGCTAAAGTATATTTTACTAACACACGGACACTTCGACCACATTGCAGGAATCAGACCTGATGAAAAAGTTCAGGTATTAATGCATAAAGCTGATTTAGGCTGGGTTAATAATGTTAATAAATATATGCCAATGATGGGAATGCCTGAAATGACAGTTCCAAATATTGATAAATATATTGAGGATGGCGATATCATTAAACTGGGAAACTCCGAAATAAAAGTTATTCATACCCCGGGGCACACTCAAGGCGGAGTTTGTTTCTATGTTGACGGCAAACTTTTCTCCGGCGACACAATTTTCAGAGAAGCCGTAGGGCGCTGTGACCTTGAAGGCGGAGATTTTGACCAAATAGTAGAAAGTATCGAACAAAAAATATTCACGCTACCGCCTGAAACCGTAATCTATCCAGGACACGGCAGAATGACATCAGTCGAATGGGAAAAAGAAAATAACCGTTTTCTATAAAATAAAACGTGAACCCGCTCGTAACAGAGTCAGCAGAGGACGACCTGTGGTCTCAACTTCCAACTGGTAGTGATGCGAAATGTCGTCCGACCCTTGTAGTAAAAACTATGATTCGTTATCTAAATATCTGTAGTCTAAAAGACTTCCTTCATATTTTTCATCGATATCATAATACATAGACATATTGTTAACAAGACGGTTTCTGTCACTGATTTTACGTTTTTCTAAATCTGATTCAACGCCATAAGCTTGAATTTCCTGATTAGAAACCTTACCATCGTGGTTTTTATCAATTTCATCAAAATGAGCAAGCACTGTTTCAGTTAATGATGAGCTCATCCCTGTAGAACCTGCTAA
>CAMTNN010000136.1 GCA_947073895.1 uncultured cyanobacterium | reverse complement strand
ATGACAACACAATAATCTACACGGGACACGGTGCACAAACATCGGTCGGTAACGAAAAGAAATATAATTCTTTCATATAAGATACAGGTGAGGTAATGAAATGCAAGAGAAATTAAACAACATATACGCTTTAGCAAGCGCAGATATCGAAAAAGCAACATCAAGCAGCGACTTAGACGAAATCCGTCTAAAGTATTTGAGCCGTAAAGGTGAGTTTAACTCAATCAAAAAAGGGTTAAAAGACCTTTCTGATGAAGAAAAGAGAGTTGTAGGTTCGCTTGCAAACGAGATTACCCAAAAGCTTGAAACAGCTATCAAGACTAAATATTCAGAGTTTTACAGAAAAGAATTAGACGCAAAGCTTGAAAAAGACAGAATCGATATAACTTTACCGGGTCAGTTCTCACCTCGCGGTAAGGTTCACCCTATTACATCGACAACAAACGAGATTGTATCAATATTCCAAAGTTTAGGTTTCTCGTTGGTTTCTCCAGACAAATCGCCTGAAGTTGAGACTGAATACTATAACTTTGATATGTTAAATGTACCAAAAGACCATCCGGCTCGTGATGTTCAAGATACATTCTATTCAAACCTGGCTCAAAATGTTGTATTAAGAAGCCAAACTTCAAACGCACAGATTCACGCAATGGAAAGTAAAAATCCGCCTATCAAAGTTATTTCTCCGGGAAGAGTTTACAGAAACGAAAACGTAAACGCACGTAAAAATAACTTCTTCCACCAAATCGAAGGTCTTTATATTGATAAAGATATTACATTTGGTGACTTAAAAGGAGTTTTGAACGAGTTTATCAGAATTTACTTTGGCTCAGCTCGTCCAACAAGATTCAGAAGCAGTTTCTTCCCGTTTACAGAACCTTCTGCCGAAGTGGATGTTCAATGCATTATGTGCCAGGGTAAAGGTTGCCGCACTTGCAGTGGAACAGGCTGGTTAGAAGTTCTTGGCTGTGGTATGGTGGATGTCAATGTTCTTAAAGGTGTTGGTATTGACCCTGATGTTTATTCTGGATTTGCTTTCGGTATGGGGGTTGAAAGATTAGCAATGCTTAAGTACGCAATAGATGATATAAGATTATTCTTCAATAACGACAAGCGTTTCTTAGAACAATTTAAAAACTAAAAAAGTCGGATAATTAATCCGACTTTTTTTTGAATTTATTAACCGTTAATTCAATAACTTTTCCTACCCCATAACCAATAAGCCAGCCAAACGGCAGTGGAGTAAAAAGACCAACAATTGCAGCTGCATATGGAATATCTTTCACAGTTAGGTTTTTTACACCCTTATGACGAACATCACTGCACCTTTGCATTAAGTCATCCTTCTTTTTTACAATTGGTTTTAAAGGTTTTTTTATATATGGTAATGTATTATTTATTCTTGTGATTTTCATAGCAATATTATTACACAAAGATTTTGTTTATGCTAAAATTGTGGCAATGAGACTTTTAAAAGAGGGAAGTACAAATGACAGAACAAACAAGAGAACCTATCTCAGCTAGAGACACAATAAGACAAACCAGAATTCAAAAACTTGCAGAACTTGCAGACAAAGGAATTAATCCATACCCTTATCAGTTTGATAAAGATGCTGATGCCGCTTTCTTGCAAGACAAATACAAAGACCTTGCAGCAGGGGAAGAAACAGAAGATGCATACTCTGTTGCCGGCCGCGTTATGGCAATCAGAAATACAGGCATGTTTATCGATTTGATGGACACAACAGGAAAAATTCAGATTTTCTCACACAAAGAAAATATGGATCCAGAAATGGTTAAAACACTTAAACTTGTTGATATCGGTGATATCTTAGGATTCCACGGTACAATCAGAAGAACTCCAAGAGGAGAACTGTCTATTAAAGCAACAAGTTTTAAAATTCTTTCTAAATCACTTCTTCCGCTTCCTAACAAGCAAATCAGTGAAGAAAAATTAGAACAGTTAAAATCTCATCATACAATGTCTGATACTGAAACTAAGTATCGTCAAAGATATTTGGATTTAATCGTTAATGAAAGCACTCGCGACACTTTAAGAAAAAGAAGCTTAATTATTCAAAAAGTGCGTGAATACTTATACAAACAAGGTTTTATCGAAGTTGAAACACCAATGCTTCATACACAAGCATCAGGTGCTAACGCAAGACCGTTTACAACACACCATAATGCGTTAGATATGGATTTAACTCTAAGAATTGCTCCTGAGTTGCATCTAAAAAGACTTATGGTTGGCGGTTTGAATGAAAAAATATTTGAACTTTCAAGATGTTTCAGAAACGAAGGTATTGATACTCGCCACAACCCTGAATTCACTATGATTGAACTTTACCAATCTTATGTAGACTATAACGAAATGATGGCTTTAACAGAAAACCTTGTTGCTTATGTAGCTCAAGAAGTTTTAGGTACAACAAAAATTCAATACGGAGAACACGAAATCGATTTAACTCCGCCTTGGGATAGAAAGACTATGATTGGTGCTATCAAAGAAAAAACAGGTATTGATTTCGGAGAATTCTTCACTGCAAAAGAAGCATTTGATAAAGCAAAAGAAATGCACGTTGAAGTTGATGAAGAAATGAACTGGGGTCAGGTAATCGAAGCTGTATTCGAGGAAAAAGTTGAACCGGATATGATTCAGCCAATCCACATTATTGACTACCCACGTGAAATTTCACCGCTTGCTAAAGTTCACAGAGATAACGACAGACTAACAGAACGTTTTGAAACACGTGTTAACGGTTGGGAAATTGCAAACGCATTCTCTGAACTTACAGATCCGATTGACCAGCGTCATAGATTTGAAGCTCAAGCATTAGCAAAAGCTAACGGGGATGAAGAAGCAATGGAAATTGATGAAGATTACATCAACGCTCTTGAATACGGTTTAGCACCGACAGGCGGAATGGGAATGGGCATTGACCGTTTGGTAATGCTTTTAACAAACTCACCTACAATCAGAGACGTAATCGCATTCCCGACATTGAAAAAAGTTGAAAATTAATTATAAGGGCGGAGCCTAAAGGCTCCGCCCCCTATTTGACTATGAAAGAACACAATTTTATAAACATAATAAAAGACCAGACAAAAAGCGAATATTTAGGAGATGACTGCGCTTATCTTGAAAAGTTCGGAATTGTAGTTACTCAGGATAATTTTGTTGAAAATATTCATTTTCGAAAAGACTGGGCTACCCCGTTTCAAATCGGATACAAAGCTGCTGCGATTAATATAAGTGATGTTTTAGCTTCGGGTGCAAAGCCTGAATATATAACAGTAGGACTTTCCATGCCTGATACAAATGACGATTTTGTAAAAGAGCTTTATCGTGGAATTGAAGCAGGCTCTTACGGAGCAAAAGTAATCGGCGGAGACATTACCGGTGGCGGACAAATATTTATTTCTATTTGCGCAATTGGTTCAACAAAAGATAGAAAAATTTCTTCTCGCAAAAACGCAAAAGAAGGTTTTTGTGTAATTACCTGTGGAGAATACGGAAAAAGCTCACTGGGTTTAAAAGAATTGTTTGAAGGGGGAACAGATTCTGACAATATAACTGCACATCTTGAACCTAAGCTTAATGTTGAGTTTTCTAAGAGCATTGCGAGTCAAATTAAAGAAGATTACGCAATGATGGACACATCAGACGGATTAGCCGATGCTTTATTTCAGATTGCACAAGCAAGCGGAGTTACTATAAAAGCAGATTATATTGAAGGTATGTTTGGTGCAGAGGATTACAATCTTGTTGCCGCTGTTCCTTTCAAATTTTTAGATAAAATAAGAGACTACAAGATTATTGGCAAAGTTGAAAAATATAACGAAGCTCCTTTAATAATAGGTGATAAAAAATACAAAAATTACGACGAATTAGGTTTATACAATCATTTTGGAGAATAATATGGCAAATTTTTCAGTAATAATAACAGCTGGCGGAACTTCATCGCGTTATGGAAATAAAAATAAATTATTAGAATTGATTGACGATAAGACAGTTATTGAACATTCGGTTTCAGCTTTTTTAGGATTTGAAGAGGTTACAGAAATAATAATCCCTACAAATAAATCTATCAAAGATGAGATTGAACATCTTCTGACAGACTCGCGGATAAAAATCGTAGAAGGCGGAGATTCACGACAAGAGTCTGTTTACAAAGGATTACAAGAAGTAAAAAATGAATATGTAATTATTCACGACGGCGCTCGTCCTCTTGTCCAGGAAGGAGTTATTTCCCAGGTAATGGATTTGGTTAAAATAAAAAATGCAGTATCTGTTATGACAAAAACAACTGATACGATTAAAGAAGTTGATGAAAACGGACGAATAATAAAAACAATTGACCGTGCTAAATTATATAATACACAAACACCACAAGCATTTAAGACTACCCTTATTAAAGAAGTTCATGAAAAACTTAAGAACTATAATTTTACAGATGACGCTTCTATGCTTGAAGAAGAAGGAATACCTGTTTACATAGTTATCGGAAGTTATACGAATATTAAAATT
>CAMTNN010000135.1 GCA_947073895.1 uncultured cyanobacterium | reverse complement strand
ACATTTTAGTCGTACCAGAAAATAATTTGCATTGACTTATACCCAGCAAAATACAAAAATCAAAAATACAATTTTTAAATCTGGATTTTGTCTTAAACCCCTGTTTTCTATAAAAAAGATGAGGATATCTTTTTTCATCTCTGTTTTTTTCAGCGTGAAGATGAATCCGGCCTTCCATTGAAGAAGTTTCGCTTAAATATTCTGCGAAACGAATAAAACGACTACCTAATCCCTGATTTTTTTGAAAGATTTGCAATTCATCAATATATAAAGAAGGTTGATTATCAATTTGCGAGGGAGTTGTAATCATTTTTCCTAAAAGTTCGCCTGTTTTTGTACTATACATACAATACCTGCTGGACGCTCCTATTTTGTAATTGTCATTACAAACGAAATTTGGAAGTTGTTCCTTATAAATAAGTGTATCAGAAATTGGGTTATTTATTCTTATCATAGAAACATAGTAATATAAAAAATTTTTTAAGTTAATAATAAAACATAAAACTTGCTTTTTTATTTTCTACATTATAAAATATTGCTAATGTGTAACCGGGTCGGAATTAAAAACCTTACCGGTGGTAATAATATAAATTAAGGAGTAATGAAAAATGACATCAAAAAAATTTTTGTTCACCTCTGAATCTGTAACAGAGGGACACCCCGACAAAGTATGCGATCAGATTTCTGACGCAATTTTGGACGAATTCTTAACAAAAGACCCATCTTCTCGTGTAGCTGCTGAAACAACTGCTACAACAGGTATGGTTCTTGTTTGCGGCGAAATTACATCAAACTGCTATGTAGATATTCCGCAAGTTGTTAGAGATACAGTTAAAAATATCGGCTATGTTGGAACATCAGGAGGCGGATTTGATTGCGATACTTGCGCTGTTCTTACAAGTATTGATGAGCAATCTTGCGATATCGCAGGCGGTGTAAACAAAGCTCTTGAAACAAGAAGCGAAAATGCTGATACTTCAGTTTCTGAAACAGAAAACTTAGGTGCAGGTGACCAAGGTATTATGTTTGGTTATGCTTGTAACGAAACACCAGAATTAATGCCTTTACCAATCAGTTTAGCTCACAAACTTTCTTATAGACTTGCTCAAGTAAGAAAAGAAGGTCTTTTGAACTACTTAAGACCAGATGGTAAATCACAAGTTACAGTTGAATACGTTGATGGAAAACCTTCAAGAATCCATACAGTTTTACTTTCAACTCAACACGCAGCTGAAATCAATGGCGAAACTGATAACTCAAAAGTTCAAGAAATCATTAACAGAGACTTGAAAAAACACGTTATTGATTACGTATTTGAAACAGAACAAATCAAATTAGACTCTGAAACAATTATCTTGATTAACCCATCAGGACGTTTCGTCGTAGGCGGCCCTCAAGGTGACTCAGGTTTAACTGGTAGAAAAATTATTGTTGATACATACGGCGGATACTCTCGTCACGGTGGCGGAGCATTCTCTGGAAAAGATCCTACAAAGGTTGACCGTTCAGCTGCTTACGCTGCAAGATATGTTGCAAAAAATATTGTTGCTGCAGGCCTTGCAGACAAATGCGAAATCGAACTAGCTTACGCTATCGGTGTAGCAGAACCTGTTTCAATCTTTGTTGATACATTCTCTACAGGAAGAATTTCTGACGACGAAATTTCTGATTTAGTTCGTGCAAACTTCGACCTTAGACCAGCTGCTATCATCAAAAACTTTGATTTAAGAAACTTACCTGCTAAAAACGGCGGTAAATTCTATCAAAAGCTTGCAGCATACGGTCACCTAGGAAGAACTGATTTAGTTGTACCTTGGGAATCTTTAGATAAGGTTGAATCCTTAAAAAAGTCATTGTCAGCAACAGCAGTTTGCTAGAATAAATAAAAAAAGCGGAACTTAAAGTTCCGCTTTTTTAAAATTTTAGTTCCGCTCTAACTTTTTTCAATCTCAGCAAGAAATTTTTATCAAATTCTTCCGTCCAACCCATTTGAGATTTGTCCAAATCTGATAAATTTTTATATAAGGTATCAAGACGTTGAAATAAGCCAAAATTATGTTTTGTAATACAATTTGGAGTTTTTTGAGCTTTTGGATTAAAGAAATGATTAAGCATTAATGCATTATTTGTACGACTTGTACCATATTCACAACCAATATAAACATTTTCACTTTGCATAGTTTGAATAAAATCAACAAACTTAGCAAAAAATTGTTTTAAATTAACATCCCACTTTGCTACAGCTCTATCTAGTTGCTCTTGTACAGCATTTGGGTTAGCCCCAGCAATACTATAGAATGGCTTCATTTTTCTTATGAATTGTTCACGGGTTAAAAATACGTCTTGTTCTTCAAACTCTTCAGTAACTCTGAAAAATAAATAATCCAAAGCACATTCTTCACAAGCTTCAGCTAAAACATCGTACCCATGCAAATCTACGACCTTCTTTATTCCAGCTTCCTTTAACGTTGGCAATACAGCTAGATTACCAGCAGGAGTACTTCCTCTATATGATTGAACAGTAGGGATAGGTTTAACATTTCGAAGCGGTAAACTTTGCATTATTTCAAAAGTTGACTTTACTTCGTTTGAAGTCGGCTCAACCGAAGCCGGCAATAGTTTTGAAAGAGATTTCACATCTACTTTCTGACCTAAAAGTCCGCTCATAAGCTTATTTAGTTGATACTCACTCAAACGACCGTTATTTTCCAATACACTGTAATATGGTGATAAATGATCTATATAATGTTCTCTAATATACGCTCGTTTAGATACTGATTCAACATCATCAAACCCTAACGCATCATCATGCGATTTAAAACTCATATTATTGATACTACACACCTTCATAAGCTCATCGTATCACAAATCAGATGATTTTGTAAACAAATTTTAAAATTTTAATGACAATTTGACATGATTCATATATTATAGTTTTAGGGAAATAAGGGGAAAGGAGATTATTTCGTGGTTAATAAGAAGATTGAAACGGTATACCCTGCTCAGAGTACATTTTCAAGTGATGAAGACGCTTTTACGGCATTATCTACCTCTGCACTTTTAGCAAAAAGTTCAGTTCCTTATTCTCATAGAAGAGTTGCTGACAATTACGTTATTATTAAACGTGTATATAGATTTCAGGCTGTTCAGAGCCGTATCTCTAATTCAGAAGTTCAGTTACTTAAAAAATATGACTTTAACACTTTAGAATTTTCAACCATCAAACAAATAAATGAGGAATTATCTTATCTTAAAAAGTGGTCAACCTCTTCAAATGAACTTTTAAGAAAAGATGCAGATCAGCTTCTTCAGATTCGCTGCAAAGAGCTTAAATTCTTAGTTGCAAGCAGATATGCTTCTATTACAAATGAAATCTATAATGGTTACAAAGCTCTAGAAAGATATTTTGAAGAAATTTCTAAATTCTATTCTCCAATCTGTTAAGATTTTTTAAATTTAAAGCAATTTTGATTATTTACATGTTTTAAGATGACAGGAAGGTAAGATAATGCAAGTAAATCCTGTTAGAAATACGACATTTGGGCATCATCACCAAGCAGGTGGAAGTGATTATTCTGCTGCACAAAAAGCTATTGTTGCCACCACTACTGCTTTGGGAGTTGCAGCTAGTTCTGCCATTTTGGCGAAAAAAGCCGGATACTCCTTAAATCCGACCAAAATGTTTAAAAACATAAAAAACTCTTATCTTGCTAAAGTAGAATTCCATGATAAAGAAGTCATTAGCCTTGGAGCTGGTTCTTGCTTGGGAGGTCTTGCAGGTGGATATATTATAGATAAAGATCCTACCAACAGACGTTCAAAGAATAGAGAGGCTGTTATGCAAATTGGAAATATTTCAATTCCTATTATTACAGTTGAACAGTTTGCTAAGCTTGGTGCAAAATACGGAAAAATACAGAAAGGACTTGCTGCTGTAGCGGGTATTTTTATAGGAGTTTATTTTGCGAACTTTGTAATGAACAAGTTTTCTAATTTTGTATTCCAAAATAAAAATGATGAAAGAGATGTTAAAGCAACAGACTTTTCAGCTCACGTAGATGACATGGTTGTTGCTGCATCCTGCATATCAGATAATAAATATGTTCAAGGAATCGCAAGAATTATTCCGGTAGCATTAACGATTCCCGGCTTTGAAGTTGGTACTAAAAAAAGCGGGTCTGATTAAACCCGCTTTTATAAATCTATTATTAAACCAAACCTAAGGCTTTTCTATACCAGGAGAATGACTCCAATTCCGTACCATTAAAAGTTGTTTTAATTTGCTGTTTTTTCAAATAATTTTCAAACTCATCATTAAATGCAGACTTAACTGTCTTTTTCATCTCACTTACGGTAACGTTCATCTTCGTTTCCTCCTATATTATAAGTAACACTATTTGTTATATGAAAACACCTTTCGGTGGAATTTTTACAGTTAAGTATACCTACACTTTATGGCATACATTTTAGCACAAAAAATAGCACTCCGCAATTGATATATTACGATTTGTTATGGTTTTTTGAGAAAATCATCCTTTAGAATAACCTTACTCTAATACAATTTAATT
>CAMTNN010000134.1 GCA_947073895.1 uncultured cyanobacterium | reverse complement strand
GCTGCTAATGAAGCTGCTGAAAAAAATATTAAAAAAGAAAAAACAGACGAAAAAGAAAGCAAATAGGGAAGGATTATATAAATGAATACAGCTACAATTATAGGCAGAGCCGGACAAGATGCTGAAATCAGATATTTTGAATCAGGAAAAGTTAAAACAACATTTTCTCTTGCAGTAGGCAGATGGGATTCAAAGACAAAAGAAGAAGTTACTGACTGGTATAATATTGAGGTTTGGGATAAACAAGCAGAATTTGCCGGTGAATACATAAAAAAAGGCAGACAAGTAGTTGTTGACGGAAGAATCTCTATCAGCAAATGGACTGACCAAACCGGAGAAGAAAAGGAACGTTTCCTTATTATAGCTAACAATGTAAGATTATTGGGTTCAAAAAGAGACGCTGAATAATGATTTTATCTGATTTGGCAGGAATAGTTGCCGACGATTTAACAGGTGCTAACGATACTGCTTTACAATTTCATCAAAAAGGTGCAAGCACTAAAATTTTGCTTGATAGCGGCTGTGAGCCAAAAGTTAAAGCCGGAACAGAGGTTTGGGCTCTATCAAGTGAATCAAGAAATATTCCCGCGGAGCTTGCCGTTGAAAATGTAAAAAAAGCTGTTAATACTTTTAAAGAGAACTTTTCTTTTGATTATTATTACAAAAAAATTGATTCGACTTTAAGAGGGCATATCGCTAAAGAAACACTAACAATGCTTGAGATTCTTGAGTATGATGCAGCGATTATAATTCCGGCATTCCCACAAGAAGGAAGAATCACCGTTGGCGGATATCACCTTGCAAAAGGGGTTCCTATCGGCAAGACAGAAATGGCAATTGACCCGCACTCACCAATTACGGAATCGCATGTTCCAACTCTTTTAAGGCAACAACTTGGAGAACAAGAATGCGATTTAGTTGGAACAGTTGAATTAAGAACGGTTCTTAACGGTGCAGGGCCTGTATTAATGAGAATTAATGAACTTATTAAAGAAGGCAAAAAACTGATTGTAGCTGACGCAACCTCTATTACAGATATTGAGCAAATAGCTCTTGCTATAAACAAGTGTGACAAAAGCATTTTGCCGGTAGGAACAGCAGCCGGAGCGCAGGTTTTATCGAAATACTGGCTTGCGGGGATTGAAAAATCAGAAACAGAGGTTCATATCGGGAATCTTCCAAAATTGATTGTTTCAGGTACCGCTACACAGATTTCTGCAAACCAAATAAAAAAACTTGAGCAGGCAGATGATTATGAAAATGTTAACTTTATTGCGCTTGACTCTAAGAGCATTTTAGACGGAGTAACAGAAGACATTGTTGAAAGAATTGCTTCTAATTTAAAAAGCAAAATTACAGTCTGCATACATACCTCTGATTTAATAGCAAATTTTGACGGTTTTTCTGAGGATTCTTATAACGCAGAGCTAACTAGAGATAAATTTGCAAGCAAAATTACAGACTATCTTGCAGAACTTACAAAACGAGTTATGGAAAAGCTTGATTTTGTATTGATTACACTTGGCGGAGAAACTTCTTATAAATGCTGTAAAGCTATAGAATCGAATGAACTACGATTAATTGATGAAGTTGTTCCAGCTATATCAATATCACAAGATATTAACAACAGATGGATAATCACAAAATCAGGCAATCTTGGAAATTCAAACACTTTAATAGAAATACTTAATTATTTGGCGCGACATGAATAAATATTCTGAAAAAATTGCAATACTTACAGGTGATCCTAACGGAATTGGAGCGGAAATTACAATCAAGGCTCTTAATTTGTTGAATCTTCCTCCAAAAAATTTTGTAATAATTTCTAACCGCAAAATTTTAAATACTTACGGAATTTTAAACGACAAATATGAAGTAATTGAAGTAGATTACTCGCACAAAGTTGATCCCGGAGTTGTAAGCGCGGAAGCAGGCGATTTCGCATTCAGAGCTCTTGAAAAAGCTTGCGAAATACGACCTAAATTCATAGTTACAGCTCCTACTTCAAAGGAAGCAATGCACCTTGCAGGTCATCAATATAACGGACAGACCGAAGTTCTTGAGCATTTTCTTGCACACAACGGGCAAAAAGCTGAAATGTTGTTTGCAGCACGTGATTTTAGAGTTCTCTTATTAACCAGACACTGTGCTGTTAAAGAAATTAATTTCACCAAAGAAATGATTATTGAGAAGGTTGAACGGTTAAGATGGTATTTCCAAAATAAACTTATGGTAAAACGTCCGTCCTTTGCACTATGCGGCTTAAATCCACATGCCGGTGAAAACGGGATTATTGGGAAAGAAGAAGAGGAAATTCTAATACCCGCAGTTGAATCCTTAAGAAAGCGTGGAATCAATATAACAAATCCAATGCCTGCTGATGCATTATTTATTAAAGGTGTAAGAAATTATCTTGATGGAGAAAAATCGCCGTATGATTGTTATATTGCCTGCTACCATGACCAAGGATTAATACCTATTAAGGCTGCAGCTTCCGAAAAAACTGTTAATATGACTATCGGGCTTGATATTGTAAGAACATCACCAAGCCACGGCACAGCATTTGATATTGCTGGTAAAAACCTTGCAAATCCGGATTCTATGATTGAAGCAATTAAAGCTTGTTTATATTAAAAAGGCAATTTTTTGAACCTTAAATACTTTATATAAAATATAAAGGAGTTTTAGGGATATGATTTTATCGGGGAAAATGCTTCCAAACATTTATCAATATTTGAAGTTTACGGGCACAAACAGTCTTACCCGCACTACCCAAACAATATCTGCAAAATCTTCTCAATTGCATTTTGATTATGCACGCATGCAAGAATTGACACCAAAAGAGGAAGAAATTCGTAAAGCATACCAAACTTACGCACAGTGCCCGTATATAAATAGTTTTTTAAGAAAAAATGAACCAATATCTGTTAATAATAATCACCTTGTAGATTGTTTAAGAACCGGAATAAATCAATCAGAATCGGTATCAGGAAAGTTCCTTAGAGGTATTAACGGAACACGTCAAAAACCTATAAATGATGAGACAATCCAAGACTACATTTTTAATAATAAAGGATTTACCTCTACAGCTCCCGAAGCAGAAGCACGTTATGCCAATACCTTTGCCCTCGGCTCAAACAGTGCTGTAATTGAATTTGATATACAAAAACCAATGAAAGCATTACAACAAAACAGATATGAAACACTCTTTGATATAAATGCTTTCACAGCTGACAAATTCGGAATAGAAAAAATCCGTGATGGTTTTTACCGAGTATTTCAAAAATAATATTTATTTTTGAAAAGCTTCTGCAATTGATTTATTATAATCAGGTCTCAAAATACCTTTTTCAGTAATAATACCTGCAATCAACTCATGCGGAGTTACATCAAAACCAGGGTTAATAACTTTAACTTTATCAGAACAAATCCAATCACCGTTAATATGAGTAACTTCTTCATGAGAACGCTCTTCAATAGGAATTTCAGCACCTGTTGCAATAGATGTATCAATTGTTGAAAGTGGTGCTGCAATATAGAACGGAACATTATGGTATTTTGCTGCGATTGCAACTGTATAAGTCCCAATTTTGTTAGCAGTATCGCCGTTTGCTGCAATTCTATCTGCTCCAACAACAACCATGTCAATCATTCCTTTACTCATAAAGTATGAGCACATGCCGTCGGTAATCAAAGTTACAGGAATACCATCCATTGCAAGTTCAAACGTAGTAATTCTTGCACCCTGCTGGCGAGGACGGGTTTCATCAGCAAAAACCTGCACAGTATTATCTTTTGCAAAAGCAGAACGCACAACTCCAAGCGCTGTACCATAACCAACTGTTGCAAGAGCACCCGCATTACAGTGAGTAAGAATTGTTGCTCCTTTTGGAACAACTTCTGCACCGTAATCACCGATTTTTTTATTGATTTCTATATCTTCGTTTTCAAGTTTAATAGCATTTTGTTTAAGTTCTTCTACAATACCATTTATATCAGACTTAGAAGCCTTTATAACATCAATTTGTTTCTGGCAAGCCCACATAAGATTTACGGCTGTCGGGCGTGAAGTTTTCATATATTCAGCTTTTTCAATAAGTTTTGATACAAACTCATCCCTGCTCAAAGATTCTTTAGCAAGAGCCTGTGCAAACAAAACTACACCATGTGCACCTGCAATCCCGATAGCCGGAGCTCCGCGAACAATCATATTACGAATTGCATCAAACATTTCCTGACCGTCTGTTATATTCACAAATTTGTATTCATAAGGTATAACCGTCTGATCAACCATTCTTGAATATGTATCCACCCATTCTATTGTCTTAATCTTTGATTCGAATGCCATATATTAAACCTTTCACTTAATCTCAAAATCTATACTGTTATTTTCACCGTTTTCTTTTTTCATGCCGGTAATTACTTCATAAACATAAGCCGTTATAACTCCTGCCACACCATTAAACATAGCACTTAAGCCTGCCATAAAAATAATCAACAGAATCATCACAACAAAAGAACCAAATCCGCCTGTTAAGAAGAATCTTAAAAAACCTTGTGTATAAGCAGGAATAAGCCATCCTAAAAGCATACTTATCGGAGTGTACACAATTGAAAATGCAATAAAAGAT
>CAMTNN010000133.1 GCA_947073895.1 uncultured cyanobacterium | reverse complement strand
TTGATTAAGACCTTTGAAAAAGCTATTTCTCAATCTAAAAAAGTTATTGTTAATAATGATAATGAAGGAGTAAGGCTTCTTAAAGGTGATTTTATAACTTTTGGACTTAATAATGCGGATTATGTTGCCAAAAATGTTGAGTATTCAAAAGAAGGAACTCGTTTTGAAATTTATCACAATGACGAATTCTTAACAGATATATTCATAACAGTTGCAGGTGTTCATAATGTTTATAATACATTAGCGGTTTGTGCTGCTCTTAATGAATCGGGAGTGGTACTTGAATGTGTAAAAGATTCATTTACACCGTTTACCGGCATGGGAAGACGATTTGAAAAGGTTGCAGAAAATATTTATGATGACTATGCTCACCATCCGACTGAGATTAAAGCAACATTAGAAGCTGCATCTTTAAGATTCGGTAAAGAAAATATTGTTGCAGTCTTCCAACCACATCGTTATACAAGACTACAAAGTCTGTGGGATGATTTTAAAGCTTCTTTTGATAACGCAGACAGAGTTATAGTAACAGATGTTTACGCTGCATCAGAAGACCCGATTGAGGGTGTAAGTGGAGAAAAATTCGCAACAGAAATTAATGCAGAGCATATTGGCGGTTCGATAGAAGAAGTTGCCAAGTCTCTAAAACCGACTTTGAAAACTACAGATATCGTAATCGGTTTGGGTGCCGGTACAATAACAAAATTGGGGAAATATCTTGCAGATTGAATGTAGAGAAAATTTTGAAATAAAAAATCTTACCACCTTCAAAATCGGCGGTAGGGTGAAAAATGTTTATTTTCCAAAAACACAGGCAGAGTTTGTTCAATTGCTTACTGAGTTGGATGACTATATTGTGTTAGGCAATTGTTCCAATGTTTTATTTTCATCAAACGGGTTTAGCGGGAATTTGATTCTTACAACTCAAATGAAAGAGTTTTTTATAAACGGGACTTTTGTTGCAGCCTCTTGCGGTGTGAAAGGTCCATTGCTTTCTCAAAAAGTTGCAGACAACGGTTTGAGCGGATTTGAGTTTATGATTGGTTTCCCGGGGACTATCGGGGGCGAAATCTTTATGAATGCAAGCTGCCATGGACAATGCATTTCTGATAATCTTATTCGTTGTTGTGTTTTTGATAAAGAGAAAAAAGAAGTTGTTTATAAAGAAAAATCCGAAATGGAGTTTGATTATCGAAAATCAATCCTTCAAGGAGGCAGATATATTTTATTGGGAGCTGAGTTCGAGCTCAAAAAAGCTCCGCAAGAAGAAATAAAATCTCTTATGCAAAGAAATCTTGAATCAAGAAAAGGTATTCAGCCAACTCTTGTAACTCCGAATGCAGGTAGTGTATTTAAGAACCCGCCGAATGATTCTGCAGGAAGACTTCTCGATAAGGCCGGTGTAAAAAAGTTTGATTTAGAAAATGTAAAAGTATGGGATACACATGCGAATTTTATTGTAAACAAAGGTCAGGCCAGCTCCGAGGATGTTTTAGAGCTTATGGTAAAAATGTTTACAAGTGTACGTGATATCTATACAATAGAATTAAAACCCGAGATAATTTTTATCGGGGACAAGACTGAAAAAGAGGAAGAATTATGCAATATACTATATCCAAAGAATCAAAAATAGCTGTGTTATGCGGCGGTATGTCATCTGAGCGTGAAATCTCTTTACGTTCTGGTAAAAATTGTCTTGCTGCACTTGAAAGATTAGGTTATAAGAATGCTCAGATAGTTGATGTATCTGAAAATGTTATGAATGATTTAAAAGAATTCGAGTTTGCATATAATACTCTTCATGGAAAATTCGGCGAAGATGGATGTATTCAAGGCGTTTTAGAAATTCTTAAGATTCCTTATACAGGTTGCGGAGTTATGGCAAGCGCAATTTGTATGAATAAAGAATATACAAAAAAAGTTATGTCTACAGCTAATCTTCCGCTTATTAAATCAGTTTATTTATTACCAGATGAAGATCCTGTTGAGAAGGTTAAGGAGCTTAAATATCCTCTTATGATTAAACCTGTATCAGAAGGTTCAAGTTTTGGTATGAGCAAAGTTAATAATGACGCAGAACTTGTAGAAGCAGTGAAAACTGCACGCAAATATAATGCACAGGTTTTAATTGAAGAATATCTTGTTGGTATTGCAGCTACTGTAGGTGTTTTAGAAAAAGACGGTAAAGCATTTGCTACTGAAATTCTTGAACTAAGACCAAAAAATGAATGGTATGACTATGAATGCAAGTATACAAAAGGTTTAACAGAATTTGTTTTACCAGCTGAACTATCACCTGAAATGACAGAGCAGGTTAAAAAATATGCGGTTAAAGCTTTTGAGGTTTGCGGTTGTTCAGGAGTTTCAAGAGTAGATTTTCATATTGTAGGCGATACTCCTTATATTTTGGAAGTTAATACAAATCCCGGAATGACTGATACAAGTGATTTACCTGCTCAAGCTGCTGCAGGCGGAATAAGCTATGATAATCTTGTTGAAATGATACTAAAAAGTGCAGGACTTAATAAATAATGTCAGATGAAGAATTAAAAACATCGGGAGCAAATCGACAGAGACGTTTGAAACAGGCTCAAATGCAAAGACAGGTGCGTCGTTCACAACGACGTCTCAGCCGTTTGCGTTCGTTGTATAAATTTTGTCTTGTTGTATGTTTGATAGCTTTTGGTTTTTTTATTCTTAAACTTCCTCAATGGAGATTGCATTCAAATGCTTTTGACAGCTTGAATAATCCACAATTGGAAATTGTTAATAACAGAATTGTTCCGTCACAAAAGATTCTGTCTGCACTTAGAAGAAATCAAGTTCCTAAGAAACCAATTTTTTTGGTTAAAACAGAGAACCTTAAAAAGAGTATAAAACAATTAGAACCGATTCAAGATGTTTATATAAGACGTTTTTGGTTTCCTGCAAGACTGCAAATTATTGTAATTGAACGTACTCCGATTGTGACTATTTCACCAAATATGGATGTGCCTCCGATTGCATTTTTCTCTGATGATGGGAAGCTTATCGGAAGAGAGTATATGCCGCTTGCAGATGATTACAAAACGGTTCTTGTAGTAACTTATGGAACCGGTGATGACTATAGAAACTGGGATGAAACGAAGGTCAAGAACTTCAAAAGACTTGCTATGCTTGTTGAGCGCGAAACCGGAGAAACTGTAGAATACATCGATTATAGAAATCCTAAAGATGTATATATGAAAATTCCTACTGCAAATATCCGTCTTGGTAGTATTAATCCTTCTATATTTGATAAAATTCAGCGTTTGCCTTCATTGCTTCCGCAGGTGAAGATGATTAATAAGAAGGTTAAATATATTGATTTGCGTTGGGATTCAAATTACATAAAACTGGATGAATAAATGCCAAATAGTGCTTATATACATATACCGTTTTGTAAATCAAAATGTAAATACTGTTCTTTTGTTTCTTTTGTAAGGCAGGATGAAACGTACTTTGATTATCTGTTGCAGGATATTGAATCTAATTATCAGGGAGAATGGTTAAAGACTCTGTATTTTGGTGGCGGTACTCCTTCTTTAATGGATTTAAACACGGTTAAAAAAATTGTTTCTAAATTTAATCTTGCGAATGAATGTGAAGTAACTTTTGAAATGAACCCTGATGATGCTGAATTGAATTATTTAAAAGGATTAAAATCATTAGGTGTAAATCGTATTAGTATGGGCTCACAAACTTTTAATGACGATATTCTTAAGTTAATCGGGCGCGGGCATAATTCTTTTGATACAATAAGTGCTGTTAAAACTGCAAAACAAGCAGGTTTTGAAAATATTAGCTTAGATTTGATTTATGGTTTGCCTGAGGTAAATATAAAAAATGATTTAGAGATAATTACAAACTTAGATATTCAACATATTTCAACTTACGGTTTAAAAATAGAAGAAGGCTCTCATTTTTATATTTATCCTCCAGAAAATCTTCCTGATGAAGATATGCAGGCTGATATGTATCTTGAAATTAATGAATATTTAGAGACGAATGGTTATTATCGTTATGAAGTTAGTAATTTCTCAAGAAAAGGGTATGAGTCAAGACATAATTTGAATTATTGGAATAACGAAGAATATTATGGATTCGGAGCTGCAGCTCACGGCTATGTTAATGGTGTTAGATATTCGAACTTCGAAACACTGGCGGATTATTCAAGGAATCCTGCCGGCTTTAATATAGAGCACAAAGTAACCTGGCAAGAAAATTTGGAAGAAGAAATCTTTTTAGGATTTAGAAAAGAAGAAGGGATAAATGTTGATAAAATCAATGAAAAATTTTCTATTGATTTTGAAGGTAAATATAAATCTGTATTAGAAAAATTTACCCCCGGATATATTAAAAAAACTCCTTGTTGTTATAAATTAACGCTTGAAGGAGTTTTGTTGAGTAATAATATTTTATCTGAGTTTATTTAGATAAGCAAATAGCTTTTTGCATATTGCTCACCTTCATTATTAAAAAGATAGATTCTGTTTTCATCCTGATTATAAACTATCTTTGATATTGGGTCGGTATATTCGTTTCTGATTTCTTGTTTCCGTTTAGCTAAATTTTGTTGGAATTTAAGTAATGATTCCAAAGTGTAATCGACTTCTCTTTTTAT
>CAMTNN010000132.1 GCA_947073895.1 uncultured cyanobacterium | reverse complement strand
CCTGGCGCTGTCGAAGCCCACCTATCTTGTCGGTCTCGACGAGGAACACACCAATGCCCTGCTGGAAAGCTCCCCCTTCTACTCTGCCTATACCATTCCCGCCGGAACCTACTGATTTCCAAGCTCCGTTTGATTTCCTGGGCAATGGCCGCTTTTCAAAACAAGCTTTGAAAAATTTTCATTAAAAACGAAACTCTCAAACAAAAAATACGAAAATTAAAAGAAGACATTATCCATTACGAAAGCCTGATAATAGAAAATCCGAAAGAAAAAAACGGTTATCAAAAAATAATCAAATCACATCAAAACTACATAAATAGATTTATCTCTTTCGGTTCTCAAAATTGGTAGGCAATTTTTCTTAGTTAAAATACTTTATATAAATAAGGGAAATTTAGTTAAGATGTTTATTAATAATTTTGGAGAATTTAATATTGGCTGTTTCAACAGCGGATGGAATAATTCATTCTTTCCGCAGCCTTTTTCGTTTACCCCGACTTTCCCGCAAATCTTTAATTTCACACCTCAATTTTTCCCGAATTTTTCATTCTTCAATTTTCCAATGTTTAACGATAATATTTGGAGCACACCGCCGCAGAATTCTTTTAACATAAGCAACACAGATTCTTTTGTTCGCACAACCTCACCACTAAGCAACTATAACGCAGCAAAAGGGAACATTCTCGTAAATATTGCAAACAACAGAGCAGTCGGCAATGTTGGTTATTGCGCCAAATTCGTACAAGAAGCAATCAGTCTTGCCGGAATGGGCGAATGCACAGGAGCTAATGCGAACGAAATGATAGGAACACTAAGAGCAAATCCAAATTTCAAAGAAATCTCAACAAAAGACATTGATGTAAAAACACTGCCTGCCGGATGCATTCTGGTATACGACAAGTTTGTCCGAAACGGAACAGAACCATTCGGTCACGTAGAGTTCTCACGCGGGAACGGAAGCGGGATTTCTGACGGCGTTACAGCATCACTTCACCCAAATCCGAGTGCAATATTTATACCTGTCTAATTTGTAAACAAATTGTTACAAAAAGTCAATTCACACAATTTTATATACTTTATATATATAAGGTATTGCGCAAATGACTTTTATGAACTGTTTTACACAATTTAATACAAACAATTTTAGCGGATTTAACAACTTTTTTAGTCCGCAATTGCCGTTTATGAACTTTTCATGGAACAATATACCTGTATTTAATTTCAATTGGGGCTGGAATAATACATCTTTTAATTTATCAAATTTTAATATTTGGGATAATATTCCTACTTTTAACAGCTGGAATAACACAAATAGCAATATTAACTGGTCATCAAACTTTGATATTGGAGATACCTTTACAAGAACAACTTATACAACTAACAGTGTAAAAAATAACAATAATAGCTATAAAGCAATTAACCTTGACGGCTATAATTCAGCTGCCGGAAACAAATTAGCAAAATACGCATTAAACCATAGTGTTGGCTTTACTCAGTATTGTTCAAGATATGTAAACAATGCTCTTGAGAACACAGGATTAAGCAACGGCCAAAGAGGTAACGGATATCAAATGGCTGGTATTTTAAGAAAAAATCCTAATTTTAAAGAAATCTCAACAAATGTTGATTACAAAAATCTTCCAGCAGGTTGCATTCTTGTATATAATCGTGGAGCACAGGGATACAGCAGCACATACGGCCACGTTGAAATTACAACCGGAGACGGAAGAGGTGTATCAGATGGTATTACTAACAATATAAGAAAACCAAGTGCAATCTTCATGCCGGTTTAAAGCAATATCTGCGTACCTAGAAGAATTCTATGAGAATCCTTAGACGTATTATTTTCGCAGAATATATAGTTAAGAATCAGTTTCAAAGCTTGACCTTTAATAAAATAGTTTACGCCTGCTGAATATTCTCTTTTAATTGTTGATTTATTTAAATCAGGTTTAAACTGATCATAGCGCGCAACAAGTTGAAGTTTTGGAGTAATTTTATAACCTACGGTTGTATAAAAACCCTCCGCTTTATTGTTTGAAAATCCTCTGCTGCTATTATATCCATCGGCTTTTGCCCATTCAAAATCCGCAAAGAATTTTTCTCGCTCGTATCCGGCATAAGCACCTGAAACAAAATAATCTCCGTGCCTTTCTCCCGAAGTTACTCCGCCTCCCAGTTTTAAAACACCCCATTTATCTTTGTCCAAAGCTGCAAAAGGTTTGACGGTTGCCCAACCGGCAAATTCAGTCCCCGGAAAAAAACTTGTAAAATATACATCAGAACTATACCCACCCAAATCATATTCTATATAATCATATTTACCCTTAATACGAGCGCCGACTTTTCTAACATCACCAAATGTACGCGAAATTTGAGAACGAGCATACAGCGGAATCGTTGTTAAAGATTTACCCCCTTCATAACCGGTCGGTGTTCTTGTATGACCGACTACCACAGTATGATGCGGGATTGAAGTATTTGCTATGTACATATTACTTGGCAAATACTGTAAAAACGAGCAATCGTGTTTTGGATTAAATCTAAAACGCATTTCATAATGAGTTTTTCCGTCCTTAAACTCACCGTCAATACCGGCACTCATAGAACTAAAACCATATCCAAAATCCGAATCATCCGAATCAATTGACTCTTCAAAAGCCGCTCTGTAATAACCAAACAAATGAGCTGATTCAATCGGAGATTTATCAAAATGTTTTGTCAAAGTTTCTTCAAATAAATAAGAAGTTTTAGATGCCGTATCAACTTCTCGAAGAACTTTAATATCTTCTTTTAAATCAAGCGCAACTTCTTCTATACCATAAGCTACAGGCATAAATAATATCAAAAGAAAACACGCTGCTCTTAAAAAAACCATGAGAAAATTATACCACTAGAATAAAAAATTTTAGCATGATATAATTTCATTATGGAAAATATTGCTGCGGAAGATTTCAGAAACCCGCCTGTTAAAGGGGAGAAGACAAAGAAAGGAATGACAGCACAAACAAGACTCATTATTGCGGGTCTTGCAGTTAGTACTGCATTTATTATGGGCGTAGCAGGGTTTTCCGTCTACAGCATTAATAATAATATGAATGGTGCTTATAAAAGTTTTGCACAAGTATTATCCAAGACACTTGCTATTGAAGGCGTAGAACTAACCAAAGAAGTTCCGCAACTTGCGAAATACGATGCTCTTCGCTCCAATTCCGTTTCTATTTTAAAGAGTAATGACGATATTGCATTTATTATATTTAAGGATAACAACTCAAAAGTTATTTACTCAAGCAAAGACGATTACCCGGAACAAGCTGAAAAAGCAAGAATCACCGTAAGTTCACCAATGATTATCAGAAATCTTGGACAAGTAGAAAATGTTGGCTCGGTAACAGTAGGATTATCAGGCAGAATTATGGATAATGTTTCTGCTACAACGAAGGTTTCTATAGGAATTGTTTTCCTTCTTGCATGGCTGGTAATTGTCGGAATCGTTTATATGAACTCTTCCATCATTACAACCGAACTTCGAAAACTCTATCAGGGTGTAAAAAAGATCTCATCAGGTGAATTCGGCTACAAACTTGATGACAAGGATGTTGATAAAGAAGTAAAAGAACTTTACAGTGCATTCAATGATATGTCGGAAAAATTGAGCCGTTATAATGAACAAACAATCGAAAGTTTAACATTTGAACGTAACAAACTCGAATCAGTCTTGATGAGTATTGTAAACGGAGTTGTTGTTTGCGATAACCACGATAAAGTTATTATGGTTAACAACCACGCAAAAAAACTGCTTGAAGTTGCAGAAGATGATATAGTTGGTTCACAAATCCAACAATTCTGTGATTCCAGCGGAGAATTCTGTTTCAGAGATAAAATTGCAGAATTCAAAGATACTCCGCTTGACGAAGACGGAACACCGGTTCCGTTTAATATCGAAATCGACAAACGTATTATTAAATGTCTGATTTCACCTATGTTTACTCGTTCAAACTCTTATGTGGGTTATATTATCGTACTTATTGATGTTACAAAAGATGTTGAAATGGACCAGCTCCGTTCACACTTTATATCTAATGTTTCTCACGAATTAAGAACCCCTGTTACAGTATTGAGAAGCTATATTGACACACTTTACAACTTCGGCAACGATTTTGATTTTAATACTCAAAGAGAATTCATAGGAGTAATGAATCAGGAAATCATAAGACTTAACCGCATGGTAAACGATATTCTTGATTTTTCTCGCTACGAACAACAAAATATTCGTCTTGAAAAAACAAAACAAAATATTATGGAAATTGTTGAAGATTGCGTAAATCAGGTTCAGGTACTTGCAAAAGAACACGATTTGACTATTTCTATTATGAAAGAGCCTGACCTTCCTGAAATCTACTTAAACGTAGACAGTATCCAAAGAGCTCTTATGAACATTGTTTCAAACGCAATCAAGTATTCTCCTGACGGCAAACGTATCAAAATCAGAGCTGAACGTTCTCGCGACGGTGAATATGTAGAAATAAGCGTAGAAGATCAAGGCCCGGGAATTCCTGAACAATATCAAAAGAAAATCTTTGACAGATTTTTCCGCGTGGAAAATGCAACCCATACTGTAAAAGGTACAGGTCTTGGCTTACATTTAGTAAAAGTAACA
>CAMTNN010000131.1 GCA_947073895.1 uncultured cyanobacterium | reverse complement strand
CAGCTTTATGTAATTCATCAATCGGATCTTTTGAATATAAATTCTTTTCAAAGAAGCTCTTGTTGTTCCAACAGTCTTCGCAAATAGTAATCCCGATTCCTTTATACAATCCGCCGTCTAAGCCGACAACAGGAGAGGGTTCTATATATCTGTAATCGTTGAATTCTGAATAGGTAGGTAATAGCGATTTTCTTACAATGCCTTGTATTTTACCTTCAGAAAGAATAGCAACAGAGTTATAAAATCTTTTGCCTTCCGCATTTTTTTCTCTTGGCTCAACGAATCCGACAAGTGCTGATGTTTTTTTTGTGAGTTTTGCAAGCCCCTTCAGCCATTTAACATTTTCTTCAACAATAAACGGATGCCTGTCGATAGTATCTTCAATCGGATATCCCATAAGAGCAAGCTCAGGAAAAACAACCATATCCAGTCCGATTGAATCAGCATATTTGATATATTTAGCTATTTTTTTTGCGTTATATTCAATATTGCCTGCAATTGGATTAATTTGCGCCATTCCAATGAAACCGCCGCCAGAGACAATATTTTTAATCTCATTTATAATATTTTCACTAATTTGTTCGCCATTTGCAAATTTTTTATCAACAATTTCGGATAGTTCGTATCGTCTCATTTTAATATCTCCTCTTGTAATTGTACTACAAGGGTAAGCATTTTTAATTATTTTTGAAAAATTTTTATTACTTAACGGTTGAATAGAGGTTGGCTATAAAAAAATCTATTATGCTAATATGAAAAAACTGTTTATAGTCTCAACAATACTATTTTATTTAATATCTTATATTCCGCTCGAAACATTTGCAGCGCCGACTCATTCTGCAGAGATTTCTAAAATTGAAAACGAATTATACGGGTTTGACTATATTAATGACGAACTAAAAAACCGTGTGGCACGTCTTGAAAAGACAATTTATGGTCAAGCTTCAACTGGTGATTTATCAAAGCGTATAAAGAAACTTGCAACGGATATTTCGGATGAACAAATCGGTTTGGAAATAACACCAACCGAGGATACTTTCCGTGAAGACGAAGTTGCGGCAGATAGTACTGTGAATTATCCTATCGTAGATGAGATTGAGATGAAATTATTTAATCAAACATATAAAAATCGAGATTTTCACACACGTATAGTTACAATCGAAAGAAAATTATTCGGTAAAATTTATGATGTAGAAGACTATTCTACACGTATGGACAGAATTAAAGCAGAGGTTATGCCGCAAACGATTGCAAGAGAACAACGTGACTATTATGACGATAATGCATTTTCATCTGCTGATTTGTCAGGATTAAATTCAAGCAGGTTTTCAGCAATGCCTTATGGTCAAAGCAATTATACAAGGCCTTATGCAAACTATGGTAATTATGGTGATTTTACAGGCGGAGCAGCCGGTTTTCCTAACCCTCAATCACTTGAGGATGAACTCGCTCAGCTTGAGTATAACACATTTGGAACAGAATTCTCTCATGAAGATACTAAAAAGCGCTTAAAACGATTAAATAGCGTTAATAAAGCTAAGAAAACTTCTTCAAGATATGATTCTAACAAATTCCAGCAAAGAATGTCTACTGCAATGGAAATCGGAGCCATGCTTTTGATGATTTTAGCAATGGTATTATAAATTTAAAATACCTAACGAGTATTTCCTTTAATAATATCCGAAATCCACGGTAAATAGCTGTATAAACCCATTGCAGATGTTATTGCTAGATATAGAACAATTACTGTGCTGAATAATTGATATAGCGGCAGCCCCAAAAATATCGGGAATGTGAATATTAAATCAGGAATATGTTTCAATATCGGAATTTTGAATAAGATTACCGAAACTAAGCTTGCAAGATGATAAAATATAACAAATGCAAATGATACAAAAATCGACTGCATAATATGATACATCAAGAAAGGACGTACGTTTTTTTTAGTTAAAGCAGCTATTATCCACCATACAAAACCAGCTAAACCCGCTGTTAGATATGAAGCTGCTGAAATTAATCTTTCAATAAAATAGGGCTTATTATACTGCAATTAAATCATCCTTTCTTGCATCTTCAATATAGTCATCCAGAACTTGGATAAACACAAGCTTATATTCATCATTTTCCGGCTTGAGGTTAACTGCTGCTCTGTATGAATAGATTGAACGTTCAATTTCCTGATTCATATAGTAAACATTAGCAATAAGTACAAAAATACTTGCATCAAGTTTGTTTATTTTAAGTGCTTCTCTGTACTGTTCTTCTGCTTCCGGATATTTTTTCAGGTTAGAATACAAGTTTCCTAGAAGTACATAAGCGTTCACTTCTGTCGGGTTAACTTGAATTGCTTTTTTATAGATTTGAACAGCATCTTCGTAATCTTTGAAATCGGACTTTGCAATGGCATAACATATGTAAGCCTTATAATTATCTCCTTCAAGTGCAATAGCTTTTTCAAAGTATTTGTAACAATTATCTTTGTCCTTTAGTACAGATAAGGTATTTGCAATGCAGAGAGCAACAGTTTTATTGTCAGGAGCAAGTTCAAATACCTTATAGTAGTATTCAAGAGCTTGTTTATAATCAAATAATTTGTAGCAAACATTTCCTAAGTCTACTAATGCAGTAAGGTTGTTTGGTTCAATTGAAAGTGATTTTTCGTAGTATGCACGAGCTTCTACATAGTCTTCAAAGTCATGATAAAGAAGAGCAATTGCGTTATAAACTTCAGGATCATTCGAATTAAAATCAAGTGTTCTTGAATAATAATGTAGCGCTTTTGAGAAATTCTTCATTTCAGCATAAGTATTACCTAAATTGTAATACACAAGATAGTTGCTTGGATTTACAAGAACTGCTTCATTAAAGTATTTCAACGCTTTTTTATATTCTTTTGCATAGAACCAGATACTGCCAAGATTTAACAATGTTTGCAAATCTTTTGGGTCAATTGCAAGTAAGCTTTCATATACAGAAATAACCTTTTCATATTGATTATCCATTGCATAATATTTAGCAAGTTCGTGATAATGCTCAATATTGTTAGGCTCTAATGCCATTTTTAAAACGGTTTTTTCAATAGCCTTTTCCAGTTCTTTTTTATCCATTATAACTCTCTCTCCGGTAGTTCTAACTTTCAGGTAAAATTTTATTTACCCCTATATTCTGAGTATTCTTCTGATTCTTTCAACCAGGTTTCTTTAGGAATGCTGAATGCGTGATTCCAGAATTTTTCTATAGCATAAGCATCTCTGTCATCTTGATGAAGAATATGTACAACAACATCCCCGTAATCAATAAGATTCCAACGGTTTTTAGCATCATTTTCTTTGCCGTGAGGAAGTCTTGAAAAAGTCTGCTTTACTTTATCTGCAAGATTTTCTGTTAAAGCTTTGACCTGAGTTGATGTTTGTGCTGATGCAATTACAAAATAATCTGCAAAAGACGAAACATTACTAATGTTTAATATAGAAATGTCTTTTGCGATTTTTTCATCCAAAATTCTTGCTACTACACATGCAAACTTATATGATGTTATTTCTTCTGTCATTAAATTCTCCATACTAAATCATATCTATTCTTTTTTGGTGGCGTCCACCCTCAAACTCTGTATTTAACCAAATATCAACTATATCAAGAGCTAAACCTGCACCTGTAATTCTTTCTCCTAAGCAAAGAATATTAGAATCATTATGCATTCTAGTCATTCTTGCAGTAAAAGTATCAGTGCAATGAGAAGCTCTTATTCCGTCAAAACGATTTGCAGTAATTGACATACCAATTCCTGTTCCACATACGAGAATTCCACATGTATTTGTTTCAAGAACTTCTTTTGCAACAGCTTTGGCAATCGGCGGATAATCGCAAGATTCAGCCGAATTACAGCCTAAATCAATAATTTCATAATCTTTTTGCTGTAAGTGTGAAATTATCTCACCTTTTAAATTAAATCCACCATGGTCTGAACCGATTATAATTCTTTTTATCAAAGCTAATCCCTTTCTTCAGACTTAATTGTAACATATCTTAAAAATCCTATCAAGTATATAACTAAAAATTCTTCTATTATGATATTATTACCCTAAGGAGGCATTTATGAAGATATTTCCAATCACAGGCCGTAATCTCAGAATTAATGCAGAAACAAAAGAGAATTTGAATTCTTTAATGAAGACTATGGATGATATGACCGTTCATAATATTTATAATAATGGTTGTTCTTTCAGTACAACCTATAATATAGGAGCAAAGCTGAATAATAACGCAATCTATCACGATGGTATTCCAGGTGAAGTTACCGGTATATCTATAATAGATTTCAATAATAAAAGATATACTATTTATAATGCAACAGGTGAAATTGTACCTGAAAAAGAATCGTTAATGAATAAGATATTTGGAATCTCCAAAAAAACAATTAAAGGGATTTCAACTTTAATTAATAATATTAAAGAAAATTTTGATAATCCTGAAATTGTTCGTAAACAAAAAATTGGATTTGAAGGTTTTACTAAAAAAGGGTTTGATAGATTAAAACCATATTTATAATAAAAAGGGTTGAAGTCATAACTTCAACCCTTTTTTGTAATTTATTTTAAAGCTACTGTTAAATCAGCTTCAATAGCAACTTTTCCATCTACGTATCCTACACCGTGACACTTACAGATAGGACCTTTAACC
>CAMTNN010000130.1 GCA_947073895.1 uncultured cyanobacterium | reverse complement strand
AATTCGGAGAATTACTATTATTTTCAATTCTAGGAAGATCTCCTGGTGTACATATTAGTCGATTATTTAATTCCAAAATGGCTTTTCCGTCAATTTCTCCAGCTCTTTCATGGGAACTTGCTTTTAAACAATAAGCTTCTTTAGCGGTTCTAAAAATTCTTTTGTTATATTCGTAATTATTCGAATCTAGTTTGAAAGCTTCCATCTCTGCGTCGCTTGGGTTAGGATTAGGATGAGGTCTCAATGTCATCTGTCCTCTTTTACCATCATCAAGATAGAATGGTAATAAATGTTTGCTGTTTTGTATGTCAATAAGGTCTCCATTATCTTCAGTATATCGATCTGATTCAGTGCATTGATAAGGCATAAGGAAATTCTCATAATTTTTTTCTACAGAATTTGCATTCCATAGGAAATTTTCAACATAAAGCATACAGATAGTTTTATGTGTAGTATTTCTCTGCTTTGCAGCAGGAACTCTCATTTTAATTTTGTATAATGATGCGCTGTCAGCACGCTCTATACTTGGATCGTATGCTGGGTATGGGTAAATACGCAAGCGTTGAATATTGTAACGAATTCCGTTGGGAGTATCAAACTCAATAGTATTTCTGCTGCCGCCAACATTTCTTCCGTTTAGAGCTTTTACAATTCGGTCGGAAAACGAACAAGAATTTGTATCGGAAAGGCTTCCTGAGCATCCAGCATCTTGCATTGACAATCCACGAGTATCTGCAGCATCGGACAATGCTATAGATATAGCGTAGTATCCAGCATATATATATCGGTCATAAGCCTTAGCAATTCCTTTTTTTGCAATTGAAAATCCAAAAATCGCAACTATTGCTGCAATTGTTAGTGCAATTAAAACTTCCGCAAGCGAAAACCCTTTTTTGTTATTTTTCATTATATTAGCTCCAGTAACTCTTCGTATGTATTTATTATATCACATTTTATTTGAAATTTCTCAGGGGTAACATTCAATATTGTATTATTTTCCTTTATTGCAAATATTTTCTTATTCAGCTTATGCATTTCCAAAACAGGAATTGAGCCAATTGAATTATAAGGAACAACTAAAAATTCTACTTCATTTACTGAGATACCATGTTCTTTTATTAATGGTGCCTGATGAAGTCCTAATAATATACATGGTAAAAATGTTGGTGTAATATATTCAGCTGCGCATCGTGAATCTACAATCGCAGTGGTTATTGAATAATCACTGAAAGCAGGGGCATGTGCACAAGGAATTTTAAATTCTTTGGAGATATAATGAGATATAATTGCTTCTACTCCGCCGACAGGGTCAACTCCAATACCGTTTGTGTAATCATCTCCTTGTTCTTCTGGGAAATGGCAAACTATTGCTATTGCATTACATCCTTGATTTATAAGTTCTTGTGCAGCTTTTTTTAGAGTCCCAAGATTTTTTACATTTCCTGTGGAAATGCCTGATTTATCAACAAAAAATTCTACTCCGACTTCTTCTTCAGTGATAATTGTTGAAAAAATATTAATATCATAAACAGTTTTTACTGCATTAATAGTATTAATATGAATATTTAAGACTTCTTTTGATATGGATTTATCAAAAACAACGCCTATTTTATTGTTACAATTTTCTTGCAAACAGCATTTATTTTGAAAAAATTCATCGATTGAATGTCCTTCAACATAAAGCATGTTCTCTGTAATTCCTGAAAAACATGCAGCGTTGACAACATTAGGATTAACAATCAATTTGTATTTTTTTGCTAATTTTCTTGCCCATTTTGAAGCATCTCCGGCAAATCCTCCAATTGAAGCGCCAATGCCTGTTGGGACTATAAATGCACCAATTTTCATAGATAAATTATAATATAATAAGCCCATGATTGCAAAATATTTATATGTATTGTAAAATAACACTTGTAATTTATAGGTATATGAGAGTATATGAACCTGACAGATATATTAATTAATATTTTTGTAATAGCATTCTTGCTATTTGTGAATGGATTTTTTGTAGCTGCAGAATTTGCGCTTGTTAAAGTTAGAAAAACAAGATTGGAACAGCTTTCTCACGAGGGGAATTCTAATGCGAAAAAAGCCTTAAAGCTTGTTAACGATACTAATAAAATGCTTGCCGCTGCTCAATTAGGTGTAACTATTGCCAGTATCGCATTAGGTTGGGTTGCAGAATCTACTATTGTTCAGTTAATTGAACCGGTAATTAAATTAATTCCAGCAGCTAATGCTGTGGTTGCTGCTCACGCTATTGCAGTTCCGATTTCATTTGTAGTTGTTACATATTTCCATGTGCTTTTAGGTGAACAACTTCCAAAATGTTTTGCGCTCAGACATCCTGATTCTTTAGCATTATGGGTTGCACGTCCAATGGATTTGTTTATAACCCTGTTTAAACCTTTTGTCTGGTTATTGCTTGTTTCAGGCGATAAGATTTTAACAGCTTTCCATGTTTCATCTGATGACGCTTCTCTTGTTCATTCTACAGAAGAACTTGATATGTTAGTTGATGCTAGTTACAATGAAGGTGTTTTAAATGAAACCGAAGCTGAAATGTTACATAATATGTTCAAGTTTTCAGACTTATTAGCAAAACAAGTAATGTTGCCAAGAACTGACATGATGTGTATTCCATCTGATATTTCTTATGATGATATAAATAAGTTTGCTTTAGAAAACCAATATACAAGATATCCTGTATATGAAGATTCAATAGATAAAATCTTAGGTTTTATTCATGTTAAGGATTTATATTCTTTAGCAATGACTAAAGAAAACTATTCGATAGAAAAGCTTATTAGACCTTTAATGCTTGTTCCTGAAACCATGACTTTGGATAATCTTATATTAGAATTCAAAAAAACTCATACGCAAATGGCGGTTGTTATTGATGAGTTTGGAGGAACTGCTGGTTTGATTACACTTGAAGATGTACTTGAAGAAATTATTGGCGAAGTTCAAGACGAGTTTGATGAAGAAGATGAAGTTGATATAAAAGAAATTTCTGATAATACTTATCTTGCTAACGCTATGATGCGTATAGATGAGTTAGTTGAATTTCTAGATTTGAATGAATCACAGTTTGAAGAAGATGATGTAGATACTATTGCAGGTTTAGTTGTAAAACTTTTGGGTCGTATTGCTGTCGTGGGAGATAAAGTTTCTTTTAATGGATTAACTTTTACTGTTGTAGAAATTGACGGTGCAAGAGTTACAAAATTGGAAGTTTATAAAGAAACTGTTAATGAAACAGTTCCTACTAATGAAGAAGCGTAGTTCTTAATTGTAAAATTTTGTAACGTTACTTAGTTTTTTAGCAAAAAATAATAAAAAAAATACTTTATATATTTGTAGTGTAATAGTATGTGAAGGTATTTAGTATGCCGGCAGGTATTCAGACAATAGGTTTATTTGCTCCAATTGTTGCTTCAAATGCGATTTTTTCCGCAAGAAGGGCATCAAGAGGCGTGAACTCTATTGATGAAAACCCGCTTTATGGAGCGATGAACATGGACATTGCAGCTGGTCAAACTCTAAAAGGGTTTAAGGCAGCAAAAGAAGTCGCAGCCGTTACTAATAGTGAAGCACACATCATGGCAGAAGGTGCTAGTGAGGCAATTAAGAATTTATCTAAAACCAATAAAGTGGTTAATGGAATTAGTAAAGTTGTTGATTTTACAGCCAACAACATTAACCCTATTATTTGTGCAACAAGTGCAGCAAAAGTATTCTTTGGTTCTGATGATAAATATGATGCCGGAGCCAGAGAAATTATTTCATTAGGTGCAATGTTTGCATCTGAACGTGCGGCTAAAACTTTCTTGGGAATGCCTTATACTACAAAGGCAGGTGAAAAAACAGTAACTCATTTAAGAACTGCTCTTTATGATAAGAATCCATTCTTAAAGGCGCAAGCTTCAGCTATAAAAGATTACTGTGCTACCAAAAAACTATTCAATAAAGTTTCTTTAAATTTTGTTCCAGGAGCAGTTAAAGGCTTAGCTTTTGTAGGTGCTTCAATAGCAGGTTATAAGCTTGGAACTATTATTGCCGATTCTATTTTAGGCAAAGAAGAAAAAGAAACTGAAGAATGTGCTTAGTACATGCCTCGAGTAGTTTTTATCTTGCCTTTTTCCCTGTATAAAGTCTTAAATATTGATTGTGAGTTTCTATAATTATTTATAGTAGCTTCTAAAGACGCGTTAATTGTGTAGTATATAACAGGAACTGCTAGTGCAACTGTTATAATTGCAACGATGGAATGCTTTATAATTGCTTGTATCATACTAAATCTTTTTTTAGTTATAGCAATATCATCTTGCTCTCTTAATATTTTGTTAATAAGATTTTTTCTTTCTTTTACTGTTAAACTTTCTATAAAATCTGTGTTTTCAGGATCTATATAGATTACGTATTTTGAATATTTTATATTTTCATCCAAATAATCAAGACTGTCATTGTATGAAACTTGTTCTTGTACTATAGGTTTTTCAATTATGTTTCCGGAAGTAAGGTTTTCTATATCTTTAGGTTTTTCTGTAGCTTGGAAATCTGTATTTTTTTCTTGTGATGCTGATTCCTCTGCAGTTCCTCCGGTTTTTTGTTTATTTAATTTAGCTTTGTATTTTTTGATAAAATTATCGTCAAAGCTGTCATCAATATTAATTTTAGTTGCTTTTGGGGCTGCTGGTTCTTTCTTTGGTTCCGGTTGTTGTTCAGACGAATCAATTTGTTCTTCTGGTTTTTGAGAAACTTCTTCAAATAATGCT
>CAMTNN010000129.1 GCA_947073895.1 uncultured cyanobacterium | reverse complement strand
CTGTTAAGTTATAAGCGTTTGATGCTCCGGTTACAATAAATACTGCCAAAATCGGGTATAAAAATCCGATATCGAAACTTTTTGAGCCAAGCGTAAGAACTGTTCCGTATGTTTGCATTGCATAAACAGTTGGAATTAGAGCAATCAGGATTTGTCTTAATAATTTACCTCTCGGGCTTAAACCCTTGTTTTCATGACCTTTGAGTTTTAGATAATCATCTTGAAATCCTGCAAGTGCCATAAAGAATAAAGTAATAAGAATAATCCAGGCTGAACTATCCATTTTTTCAGCCATCAAAAGTGTTATTACAGAAGCCATAATTATTGCAAGAATAATAAATACACCGCCGGTAGTTGGAGTTCCAGCCTTTTGAGCGTGGGCTTCTGGTGCAACATCAAGAATGTATTGACCGATTGTTTTCTTTCTCAAAAAATCTATATAAGGTACTCCAAAAAGCAGACTCAAAACCATACTTAACAGCAATGCTACAATTATTATATTAATCATAAAGGTTTCTCCTTTGTTTTAGCTAAATTCTAGCGCAAAAAAACAGAAAAGTACATTCTTTAGATTATTCATTTTTAGTTAAGTTAAAGTATAATGTATTTGAGGAAAATAGTGCATGGAATGTCCTAAATGTCATACAAAAGTTAAAGATGGCGAGACTGTTTGCCCGAGATGCAAGAAAGTCTTAGCTTTAAAATGCCCTAATTGCGGTTCAATCGGGGAGTCTGCAGTATGCGAAAAATGTGGATATACCATTCTTGTCAAATGTTCCAAATGCTCTAAAACTTCTCCTGTAGATAGAGAAATTTGTCCGAAATGTAAATTTTCCTTAAAAACCTCTCTTGCATATCAAGAGTGCGAGTCGGATGAGTTTGCATCTGTTGTGATAAAATTCGGCTCGCTTAAAAAAATCAGAAAACTTTTGAAGTCACAAGAACTTTACACAAAATTTTATTTCAGACTTAAAAATCTTTTGCTTGCTCAAATTAAGGGAGTTGAATGTAATTTTATAACTTACGGTGATGTTTTTGTTGTAAATATGTGCAAAGAACTCTCGCTTGCAACCTCTTCAAACAAAGCTGTTAGATTAGCAATAAAAGTTGTTAATGCGTTTGTATCTTTGAATACTAAAATTATGGAAGAACTAGGAGTTCCTCTTAATCTTTCTGTTTCTATAGTTAAAAAATCTGCAGAAAATCTGCAGAAGCTGTTTGTTTACGAAAACAATGTTAAACTCCTGACTGTGAATAAAGGTGTGAAAAAATACCTTAAAGGCTTAGAGATTGTGCTTGACCAGTATGTCCGAGATGAGGTAAGCAAAGAATATAAAACAGATTCTTTATATTCGGTAGAAGACAATGGCAAAACTTTAATGTTCTATGAAATTATTCTGGATTCTTATGTTTTGCCTCCTTCTGAACGTTCTGATGATGCTCCGATTGCGGTTAATAAAAAAGAAATTAATAAACCTGTGGAAAATGTGCAGGAAGAAAAAGCTTCGTTTAAGGTTTTTGATATTAATGCAAAATGTAAGTTTGAAAGAGTTTCTGCAATAGAACTTATACCTTGTTTAAAATCAAATCTTAATAAAATAATTTCGCTCCGTTCCGAACCGGATTTGGAGATGAATACCTTATCATTAGTTAATTTCTTTAAATCACAAGAATATAAGGTTCTTACAGTAACTTGTACCGAAGAAATGTCTTATAAACCCTGGGGATTTTTTGAAACTTTATTTAAAGATTTTTGCGGGTGTTCAGGCTGTAAAGGCTTGATTCCTAAGTCAAATGTTAATCCAAGATTCAAAGTTCTGCATGATTTTATTTTGGGTATTCCTGCTAAGGCAATGACTCCTGAGGATGCAAGATTTGCTTATATGGAAGCATGGAATAAATTCCTTGCCGGATTAAATCAAACAGTTATTATTGTTGACGGGTTTGAAAATCTTGATGATACATCAATTCAAACTCTGGAACTTTATTTTGACAAGTTCAGGAGAGTTGTTCCGAATTTTGTTTTTATAACTTCAAAAGAACTGGCAGTCCATTCTAAAATCAAAGGGCTTTTGAGAACATCTGTTTATACGGAATATGTTTTGCATAAAACTTCAATAGATGAGTGTCTATCTACATTAAAATCTGATGCAGCGGATTTTATTCAATCTTTCTATTTTGAAAAAATCAAAGAAAACTTTAATGGTTCTTATCTGTATTTTGAAAATGCAATCAGATATCTAAAAGATAACGGAATTCTGTTGGATTTTGATAACAAACTCATAATAAAAAACAAAAAATCCATAATACTTCCTGCTTCACTTCAAGGTTTGTGTAAATCACGTATTAAGCATTTGAGCAAAGATATGGATTTGTCTTTGATTCTTGCTTATTCAACTATTCTCGGTTCAAGAATGGATTTTGAGGCTCTGACTCTTTTGGGAATAAAAGAGGTTGAAAAACATGCAAAAACTCTCAAACAGTCCGGCATGGCAAGGGTTGAAAATAATATTATTTATTTAAACAATTTTGTTTTAATTCTTCCTGTAATTCAGGCGTCGTTGAAAAAAACGGCAGAAGAGTTTTTGGCAAAGAATATTATATCAAAACTAGGCAAAGGAATTGATGATGCTTCTTTGGCTTTTGCAATGGGTAAATTAAGTGCGTTTAAGGAAGAATATCTGACTTTGTGGCAGAATTCCAAATTTGCAATTGATACGGGAGATTATGATGCGTATCTTAAAAATTGTCTTGGCTTTTTGTCTCTTGTAGAACATATTGAATCAAATATTTCCAAAGAAGAAATTGAAGAGAATAAAAAAGAAGTTTATAACAATGTATTAATGAGTCTTTACGGATATTCTCCGGCGAAGATATATTTTATAGAAAATATGCTTTTGATGGATGCAATCAATGAAGATGACAATGAGAAGATTGTTAAACTTTCTAATTTAATGCTTCAAGGCGCTTTGATTTCTTCAAATTATACCGATGCATTAGGGCTTTTACATAATATTCTTTCAAGAATGCCAAATCCTACTTTGCTGGTTGATGGTGCAGTAAATACTAAATTTTTATTGCTTTCACTTGTACATATAGAAATTTTGTATAATGTAGGTGATTTTAGAACTTGTGCTGATATAGCGGATGAAATATTAACAGTTCTTTCTCCTGAAATTTTGGATAAAATTAAGCCGGCAAGTTTTTCAACGAATCTTTTTGTATCGCATATTCTTGAAACTTGCCGGCTTGCAGGGTTTGCAAAACTCTTCCTGATGGATAATGATATTGAAGATTTCTTTGCAAAAGTTGCATTGTCTTTGAATTCCGAACTTCTTGAGGCTCAGAGTATTTTTGCAATTAGAGATTTCCTTGCAGATAAGGTTTATACAACAGGTAACGTAGAAGAGGCAAGTGCTTATTCTAAAGTTATTTATCTTATCTTACAAGAGTTTTCTGTATTGGAAGATGATTATAAACGTTTTGCGCAGAATATTTATCAAGCAAAACTTCTTGCTCTTGATTTGCATCAAAAAGAACTTGAGTTGTTTTGTGACTTGCTGATTGCATTTGCGTATTCTAAAATCGGAGCTGTAGAGAAGGCGAATTCAATTTATGCAGATGTTTTAGAAAATGCGGAAAAATCAGCTATATTTAATATAATTTTAGCGGTTAAATATATGCAAGCTTTAATTGCGCCGTCAAAAGATGCTCTTTTAATGGTAAATGATTCTCTCGCTTTGATTCAAAAGTATGATAATCAAGCGAAAATATTTTATGCTTTGTTTGAAAAATTGTATATAGGTATAGCTGAAAGAGAAGAAATTTCAGCGATTGACGTTGAATCGGAAAAACAAAAAATTGAGCCGTTAGAAAAAAGTTTAAAGAGGATTACGGGATGAAAAAATTTTTAATAATTTTAGCAATGTTATTTGTTATGCCTGCTTTTGCAGATACAATGCCTTTTTATGTAGGTTCAATTCCTGAAGGTACAATTGGTATGTATCAGACAGACAAGGGGATTACTTTATTTTCGCATCCGGAGGCTAATTCTAATATTATTAAGCAAATGAAGTTTTCTTATAATCCGGAAACAATGCCTGATAGTGTTTTTGCGGCACTTATAAACGATAAGCAGCTTGGTTTTTTGTATGTAACAGATATTGATGAAGACGGCTGGGTTCAGGTTATTTATGATAAACAAACTCGTGCAAAAGGCTGGGTACAGACGGTGGATAGAATGCAATTTATGCCGTGGCTTAATTTTTATAACTTATATGGTAGAAAGTATGGTTGAAGGCTAATGAAAGATGCGCCTGATGAGAACAAAGTTTTGCACGCAAAAGCAGAAGATTTATCTCAAAATATTTCTAAATTGAATTATATAAAACAAATTAAACTTACAACAATCCGTGGGAATTGGGCGCTTGTGTCGATTTTTGATTTGGATAAAACTCCCAAAACAGGTTATTTACGTTGGCGCAGCAATGATGGAGTGATATATGCATTTCCTAATTTGAAATAATTATTCAGTTTCTATACAAAATTTGAATTTTGTATAGAAACTGAAAAGAGCATATGATGAAATTAAAAAATATTATAAAAAATGTACAATCAATTTTTGAAGATAAACAACCCTCTCTGCTTTTTATTGAGCCTGGTGGCATTGGGGATTATATGTTTTGCAGACCGTATTTTAAATATATTAAGCAGTCTCCTAAATACAATGTTGAAATATTGGTTAATTTGCGTTTTACGAATGTGGATGGAAATTTGAGTGATTGCAGT
>CAMTNN010000128.1 GCA_947073895.1 uncultured cyanobacterium | reverse complement strand
ATTATTTTGTCTTTCAAATGTTTTTTCAGCATAAGGAGCAAGGATTTTGTCCACTTCAGGAACAGTAAATCCGCCGTATTGTTGGCTTGCTGCCGCCATTACGATATCGCCGATTACGTCAAATGCCACATCAAGTGATTTTGGCTCATTGTACCATAGGTTACCCATTTCGAATCCGCCTTTAAGTACTGATGCAACATCAAATAAACAACAGTTCATTGTGTCGCGTCTGGCAGACATATCGTGGATATAAATGTAACCGTCTCTGATAGCTTGTAATTCATCAACTGTTAAAAAGAATTTTTTGTATAATTCTTTGTTAAGTTCATTGAAAATCAAAGAACGTTTAGTAGAAACAAGGGTTGAATCTGCATTAGAGTTTTCCTTGTCACCAATGTACATAATTCTTTGTGATTCTTGATAAACTTTGTCTAACATATGTACGAAATCCTGTTTGTAATTTCTGTAGTTTCTGTAGCTGTCAGCAACTTTCGGATAAAGGTGCTCTAACGCGCTTTCTACAAGGTTGTGCATATCAGCAATAGACACATCTTGTTTGTTCATTCTTACAATATTATTATCTACGTAATCACATATTTCTTTCAATTCATCATCAGTAAAATTAACCAGTGCTCTTGCTGCTGATTTTTTTACGGCATTAATAATTTTTGAGTTATCAAAATGTTCTTTTGTACCATCTTTTTTGATAACATTAATTGCACTTGCTTTTAATGGAGTAATAAAAACTGATTTTGCTGTTAATTCATTAGGTATAGAAACTCCTTTTTTAGCCTCATTAATAGGTTTTGTAAGAAATTCTACAATGTTCCCTTCCTTATTCAAACTATTTTGCACGACGTTTAACCTCCTAATTTATATAACAAGGCTAGCTATTTATTTCAAATATCTTTTCTGATTTGTAACTATCCTTTAATAAGAGAATAACATTCTCTTCCCCAAAATTTATCCTATGAATAAATGATAATTCAAATAACGTTTTTAATCAAGAAATTCACAAAAAGCAACAATCGCTGTAAGCTTGTAAAATCAATAACTTTACGTTTCGCAACATTGTTAACAATGTAAAGTTTTTCGCATGTGCTTTTTCTTGTATAATATACTTATGAATATTTTAGATGAATTTGATACAATAGCAGCAATTGCTACACCTTACGGTGCCGGAGGTGTTGGTGTGATAAGGATTTCAGGTGCTCAGGCATTTGAAATTATTGAAAAGATTTTTACTAACCCGAATTTTGAACCAAGAAAGTTTAATCATGGCTGGATAAAAGACGGGGATATTCGAATTGATGAGGTTCTTGTTTTGCCGTTTTTTGCTCCAAACAGTTATACTGGCGAAAATGTTATAGAGATTCAGTGTCATGGCGGGATTAATATAGTTAAAAATATACTTAATCTTGTGCTTAAAAACGGTGCAAGAATGGCTGAAAGAGGTGAGTTTACAAAACGTGCTTTTTTAAATAAACGCATGGATTTGTCACAAGCGGAAGCTGTTGCTGATATAATTCACGCTCAAACAAGTAATTTTGCGAAAGTTTCTGTAAAAAATCTTTCAGGGGTTTTGAAAGAGAAGATTAATGATATAAGAAATGATATTTTTGAAGTTTTATCAAGAATTACTGCAGGAATTGATTTCCCTGAGGATGTTGCAGAGCCTGAATATTCGTATCTTACTGAAAGATTTGAAAATATAATTTCTCAAATCGATTCGGTTTTATCGGATGCTAATGCGTCAAATATTATGAGACAGGGGATTTCTGTTGCGATTGTAGGGAAACCTAATGTTGGAAAATCTTCGCTTTTCAATTCACTTTTGAGCCTTGATAGAGCGATTGTAACCGATATTGCCGGAACAACAAGAGATGTTCTTAAAGAAACCCTAGATTTGGGTGTTCCAGTGACTTTGATTGATACAGCGGGCATTCGTGAAAGTCAGGATAAGGTCGAAGAAATCGGGGTTGAGTATTCAAAACAATCATTGAACGAAGCTGATGTTGTGCTGTTTGTTTATGATTCTGCTCAAGGAATTCAAGCTGAGGATAAAGAAATCTTGGATTTAATCAAAGATAAGAATCATATAATGATTGCTAATAAATGTGATATTTCTGAAAATCGTGATTCAGACGTTGTTTATATTTCGGCGCTTACTGGTGAAGGTATTGATGATTTAAAGAAAACTTTAACCAAAAAAGTTTGTACAATTGAGCCTGAAAACTTGGAGTTTGTGACAAATTCACGTCAACAGGTTTGTTTGAATCGTGCAAAAGCTGCTCTGGATCAGGCACTTTTGGCAGCACAGGTAAGAGAATTGCAAGATTTGATTTCAATTGATGTAAAATCTGCTATACTTGCTTTAGATGAAATTACCGGTGAATTAATAACAGATGATATTTTAGATAATATCTTCGACCATTTTTGTATAGGAAAATAGGAGAGTTTAATGGAAAAATTAAGGATTGGTTTGATTGGACTTGGAACTGTAGGTTCTGGTGTTTACAAGAGTTTACAGAATTTTGAAAACGTGGAAATCATAAAAGTTGCGGTAAGAAATCTTACGAAAACGCGTTCTGTAGAAGTTCCAACCGAAAAACTAACGGACAATCCTTATGATGTTGTTAATGATTCTTCAATCGATGTTGTTGTTGAGCTTATGGGCGGGGTTGAACCTGCTTGGGATTATATTAAAACTGCGCTCGAAAACGGTAAACATATAGTAACTGCTAACAAAGAACTTCTTGCTAAAAAAGGCGAAGAGTTATTTAATCTATCGGAAAAACACAACAGAGTTGTTCTTTATGAAGCGGCTATTGCTGGTGGAATTCCGATTATTATGCCTATTAAAACAATTTTAGCGGGTAATAAAATCCATAAAATTCAGGCGATTTTAAATGGAACTACAAACTATATTTTAACTAAAATGGACGCTGATGGAGCGTCTTACGAAGATGTTTTAAAAGAAGCTCAAACATTAGGCTATGCTGAAACAGACCCGACAGGTGATGTTGAAGGGTTTGATGCGGCGTATAAAATCACAACTCTTGCAACAATTGCGTTTAATGCAAGAGCTAAATTTGAAAATGTTTATAGAGAAGGTATTACAAAAATCCGCAAAGAAGATATTCAAAGAGCAAATGAACTCGGGTATAAAATTAAACTTATAGCAAGTGCAACAATGGATGAAAATAATAATGCTGATGTTCGTGTTCATCCGATGTTAGTTCCAAAAGACAATATGCTTGCACATATTGATTATGTAACGAATGCCGTTTTGATTACAGGTCATCCGATTGGAAGTATTGTTCTTTCAGGGCCTGGAGCAGGAGAGTTTCCGACTGCAAGCTCTGTAATCGGTGATATCTTAGCAATTGCAAGAGAGTATAAAACTACTGATTACTTACTTCCGATGATGAGATGTCATCACCATTCGGTAGCTAATCCTGTGAAAATTGAAGATACTTATAATAAGTATTATCTTTCAATTACCGCACCAAACGCAATTGGTGTAATAGCTAAAATCGGTACAATTTGTGCAAACAAAGATATCAGTCTTTCAAGTATTTTGCAAAAAGGTGTTGAATCTGATAATACAGCAGAAATTACTGTTATTACAGAGAAATGTTTAGAACGCAAAATTCGTGAAGTTGTTTCGGAACTTGAAGGATGTGAAGTGAAAAGCTTAATAAGAGTTATGGAGGAGGGGTAAATATACTCCAATTTGTAGGTAATATTACAAGCTTGAAAGAAAGGAAAAAAATGTACTATCAAGGATTAATTAATAAATATAGAAAATACTTACCAGTAACAGATACAACACCTGTTGTAACTCTTAATGAAGGAAATACACCATTAATAAAAGCAGATAATCTTGCACGCAAAATTGGGCTTGATTGCAATATTTATCTAAAATTCGAAGGCTGTAACCCTACGGGAAGTTTTAAAGACCGCGGAATGACAATGGCTGTTACCAAAGCTAAAGAAGCAGGTGCTAATGCTATTATTTGCGCTTCTACAGGTAATACTTCGGCTTCAGCTGCTGCTTACGGTGCAAAAGCAGGATTAAAAACATTTGTCTTGATTCCTGACGGTTATATTGCGCTTGGTAAACTTTCGCAAGCAATGATGTACGGTGCGGAAATTATTGCTATTCAAGGTAATTTTGACGAAGCTCTTGAATGTGTTCGCGCAATTTCCGACACACATCCGATTACGCTTGTTAACTCGGTTAATCCTTATAGAATAGAAGGTCAAAAAACAGGTGCTTTTGAGGTTTGCGACGCTTTGGGTAAAGCTCCTGAGTATCACTTTATCCCTGTAGGAAACGCAGGAAATATTACTGCTTACTGGAAAGGGTATAAAGAATACTTTAATGAAGGTGTTGTTAAGAATCTTCCTCAAATGATGGGATACGAAGCAGAAGGCTCTGCTGCAATTGTTCGCGGAGAAAGAATTCTGAAACCTGAAACGTTAGCAACGGCAATAAGAATCGGTAATCCTGCAAGCTGGAAACAAGCAGAAGCTGCGCGTGACGAAAGCAAGGGTAAAATAGGCTGCGTATCTGATGAGAAAATCGTAGAAGCATATAAACTATTAGCATCTTCTGAAGGTGTGCTTTGTGAGCCAGCTAGTGCAGCCTCTGTTGCCGGACTTATTCAGGCACATGTGCAGGGACTTGTTAAACAAGGTTCTGATATTGTTTGCGTGCTTACCGGTAATGGCTTAAAAGACCCTGATAATGCAATTAAGTACTCAAATTCGGATGTTAAAAAAGACTTCAGCAAATTT
>CAMTNN010000127.1 GCA_947073895.1 uncultured cyanobacterium | reverse complement strand
ATTACAACAAATCTGTGTTTTTCATCTTTTATAGTCATTGCAAACCTTTGCTAAACAATTTATAAACTTATGTAAATTTTACATTATCTAACTATTGATTTCAATTGCAAAGAGTTTATAATAAGTTTATAAACCAAAGGAGATTATTATGAATTCAGATAACATTTTTAATCAAAAAACAATAGAAAAATTTGAAAATATCAGCAGTAAACTTTATAATATCAAGTATTGCCTGGAGTTTTACTTAGATTATATTGAAAATGAGACAGATGCACCGTTAAATGTTATCTGCACCGGATTAATTATAAAAGAATATTTTAATAATACAAAAAATGAATATAATAGATTGGAAGAAGATTTAGGTATTCTATCTTGATTGATTTATAATAGATTTATGATAAATATTGATTTTTTGACCTTAAGGGCGTTTTTTATTGAGAATATTGACTTCTTTATCGGGGCTAGATTACAGAAGATTCAACAGCCCACAAGGAGAGAGTTTGTTTTTTCTTTGAGGAACAACTCAGAGAGTCGAAAACTTTATATTAATATTAATCCTCAGATTTATCATATTTGTTTTATGGAAACTGAGAGGGATATTGTTATTCCGAAACACCCGCCGATGTTTTGTATGCTTTTAAGAAAATATCTTGAAGGATGTCGTGTAGCTGACGCAAAAGTTGTTGAGAATGAGAGAATTTTTGAACTCCATTTTGAGACTTATGATGAACTATCAGAAAAACGTTCACTTTGCTTGTGTGTTGAACTTATGGGAAAACATTCGAATGTGATTTTATATGATAGAGAGACTTCTGTTATTATTGGATGTGCTCATAATGTCGGGGCTGAAAAGAGCAGATATAGAGAACTTCAAGGCGGATTAAAATATATTTATCCTCCTAAAAACACAGGACTATCTAACGAACTAAAAGAGCAGTTTCAAGGTTTATCGCAGGATAAGATTGATGAATATTTGCATACGGAAGACTTTCGACCTGCGATTAAAGATGAAAAATATACGCTTTTTGCCGAACTTTTACCCGAATCTTTACCGCAAAAAACTGTCAATTCAATGATTGACCGTTATTATTCAAAATATCAAGAGCAAATGATTTTGAAAGGCGAAAAAGATAAATTAACTGCGATTGTTATGGGAAAATTAAAAAAAGTTAATTCGTCTATTGATAAGATTTCTACTCTTTTAAAAAAACGTGACAACACTGATAAATACAAGCTCTATGGTGAACTTTTGACCGCCAATCTTTATCAGAAAAAAGATTATCAAGCAAAGATTGAAGTTTTTGATTATATTAACGGGGTCGATATAACCATTGATTTAGACAGCACAAAAACATTAAACGAGAATGCGCAAAGATATTTTAAGCTTTATACAAAATCAAAAACTACCAAAGAAAAATCAACAGAAATTTTAAACGGATTGAATATTGAAAAAGAATATTTGGAAAATATTTTGTACAGTATAAATTCTGCACAAAAACTTTTTGAATTAAATGAAATCAAATCCGAGCTTGGCGAAACACCTAAAGAAAACAAAAAAGAACTACCTTCCATTATGAAACTGGATATTAAGGGGTTTGAAGTTTTTATCGGTAAAAACAACAAACAAAACGATTATATTATCTCCAAACTTTCCAAAGATGAAGATTACTGGTTTCATACAAGACTTTGTGCAGGGTCACATGTTTTGTTAAAAGTGAGAGATAAAGAGCCTGATGAAGAGGTTTTATTTGAATGTTGTAAACTCGCAAGAGAGTATTCTTCTGCTTCTCAGCCATCTAAAGTCGGAGTGATTTATACTAAACGTAAGTTTATCAAAAAACCGCCTGCAGCACCTTTAGGGTATGTGATTTATAAGAATGAAAAAGAAGTTTTGGTATAAAAAAGAGGCTTAAAGCCTCTTTTTTTATATGCTTTTGAACTTAACCAAATCTTGTTTACGCATTCTCACATTTTCCGGAGTTACTTCAACAAGCTCGTCCTCTGCGATGTATTCAAGACAATCCTCAAGAGTAAGTTCTTTATGCGCTTGAAGAGTAACCATAACATCAGCTGTAGCGCTTCTCATATTGGTTAATTTTTTAGTCTTACAGATATTAACCACGATATCTTGCGGTCTGTTACCTTCACCAATAATCATTCCTCTGTAAACCTTTGTTTTAGGTGTTACAAAGAACACACCGCGATCTTCAAATTGAGCCAAAGCATAAGGAATAGCTTCACCTTGTTCGTGAGCAAGGATTGAACCGCTTCTTTGTTTTGGAATATCACCGGCATAAGCTTTGTACTCATCAAATGTATGATACATAATACCTTCACCGCGAGTCATACGGATAAATTCTGAACGGAAACCGATTAAACCTCTTGCCGGAATAGAGAATTTCATATTTGTTCTGCCGTTCGCATTGCTCATTTCCTGCATAGAAGCTTTTCTGCCTGAAAGACGGTCGATACAAGAGCCTGCATATTCTTCTGGAACATCAATAAGAAGGTTCTCATACGGTTCTTGCAAGTTTTCACCTTCGCCTTTGAAGATAACTTCCGGTTTAGAAACTTGGAATTCGTAGCCTTCACGTCTCATTGTTTCGATTAATATACCTAAGTGAAGTTCACCACGTCCGCTTACTCTGAAACAATCGGTTGAATCTGTGTCTTCAACTCTTAAACTTACATTTTTTTCAAGTTCATCATAAAGACGTTTTCTTAATTGTCTTGAAGTTACAAATTTACCTTCCTGACCTGCAAACGGGCTATCATTTACAGAGAAATTCATTTGCAAAGTAGGTTCGTCAACCTTAATCAAAGGTAACGCTTCAATATGGTTTGTATCACAAAGTGTTTCACCGATTTGAATATCAGAGAAACCTGCAATACCAACGATATCACCTGCTTCTGCTGATTCAATTTCTACACGCCCAAGATCTTTGAACCCGAATAATTTAGTAATTTTACCCTTTTGAACAGTTCCGTCAGCCTGAATCCAAGCCACCTGATCTTGTGAATGGATAACACCATTAACCACACGACCAACAACAATTCTTCCTACGTATTCATTGTAATCAAGAGTTGTAGCTCTAAATTGGAAAGGTTTTGTTGAGTCACCGGTTGGTTCTGCAATATTTTCTAAAATGCAGTCAAGAAGCGGAGTCATATCTTTTCTTTCATCATCAAGATGTTTGATAGCAAAACCGTTTAGAGAACTTGCATATATATAAGGGAAGTCGATTAAATCTTCTCTATCAGTAAGTTCCGTAAACAAATCAAATACTTTATCAAGTGTTCCATCAGGGTCACCTGCCGGTTTGTCGATTTTGTTAATAACAACAATGATTCTAATACCTAATTCTAACGCTTTTGAAAGAACGAATCTTGTTTGAGGCATAGGGCCTTCAGCAGCGTCAACAATTAATAAAGCACCGTCAACCATACCTAATACACGCTCAACTTCTCCGCCGAAATCCGCGTGACCAGGGGTATCTACAACATTGATTTTTGTACCTTTATAATCAATTGAAATATTTTTAGAAAGAATTGTAATCCCTCTTTCTCTTTCAAGGTCATTGTTATCAAGAACCCTTTCTTGCATTTGCTGGTTTTCTCTAAACACACCGCTTTGTTTAAGCATACAGTCAACCATTGTAGTTTTACCGTGGTCAACGTGAGCGATAATTGCTATATTTCTAATATTTTTTGTCATAACATTTTCCTCTAGTGTAAAGTTTACACTTATATTGTAAAACGTAAAGGGCTAAATGCAATATATTAGTTTGAAGATAGTCTATTTTAAAAGAGTTTCTTTAACAATCGGATATTTATTTATAACATTATCAAGCGCTTCTTGCCCGGACAAACCATTTGAACTTGCCAGATTTATCTTACAAAGCCCGAATTGTTGAGTATCTTCCACTGTAACAAAACTCACATCATACCCATCAACAAGACAAATATCAGTTCCCTTTAAAATTGCCATTGCGGTAAACCAAATGTCATCCTGAGTAGGTGATAACTCAAAAGCTTTTTGCATATTCAAAACATCTGAATGCAAGCTATGAGGCGGGTACAAAACTCCGCCACAACCGATTATTGTATTAAATTGACTTGGTTTTCTATATTTTTTATAGTTCAGCAGTAAATGATTTATTTTATGAAATTTTAAAGCTTTATTTTTATCAAAATATAACCTGAATCCACGATTTGTATAAATATAATTAGGATTTTTTAAATATTGACTATAAAGTGATTCAATTGTTTTTTCTCCGTAGTAAATATCATCATCAAATGTCATAATAATATCTTCAGGGAATTCCTTTAAAGCAGGAATAAGTTTTTTATAAGATCTTATATCCTCACACCATCCTATTGTCAAACCGTATTCTCTTAAATTCAATACTGATTCCGGAAGCTCAGCTTCTTTTTTAGGAAACTGACTTTCTGCAAGCCACAAAACCAATTTGTCAGGCTTCACGGTTTGAGTTAATAAACACTCTATGGTTTTATGAATTTTATTAATCCTATCAGGAAAAGACGTCAAACTTGCAATAATTTTAGGGGTTCTAACTTCTTGATTCAAACCAAAAGAAGTAACTTTTCGTTCATATTTTTTATAATCAATATGTTTATTTTTAGCTCGAATTGTTATACCAAACAAAGATATAACCCAGTGAGAATCAACATTTTTAATAAAAAGCACAAACAACTCCCGCCAACAAAAAAGCCCAGATATGAAAAAACTCCCCAGGTTGGACTCGAACCAACAACCTACCGGTTAACAGCCGGTTGCTCCGCCATTGAGCTACTGAGGATTACATGACTATTATATACAAAAAAATTTTTATTGTAAAGTACTTTTTTTAATTTATTTTTGATAATTTTACTAAATTATCAAAATCAGCATATTTA
>CAMTNN010000126.1 GCA_947073895.1 uncultured cyanobacterium | reverse complement strand
TTAACAAAATCCTTACAGCTTCTGAAAAAGATGAGCTTAAAGAATTGGTTCTATCTGCAGCAGGTATTGATTACGAAAGAGGAGATGTAATATCTGTTTCAGGATTACAATTTGAAGGTGCTACAATAGATAAAAAAGCAAATGACGAATTAGCTAAACAGTATCAACAAGAACAAATGATTTACACATTAACATCATCTGTAATTCCGTTGATAGTAGTGCTTGTACTTGGATGTTTCGCATTGTTTATCTTAAAAGGATTCATTTCAAGAATTCCGACACAAAAAGCTTTGGAGAAAAAACCTCAGGAAGATATTCAACAGAGGTTGATTGAAGAAGAAGAGATAAGAGATTCATCTCCGAGAATCGAGTTCAACAAAAGAGAACTCCAATCTCAGAAAGAACAAACAATAACAGAGTTGAATGAAACAATTATGGCAGCTCCGCAAGATGCCGCAAAATTGTTGACATCATATATAAGAGAATAGAAAAGGTTGCAAATCCAACCAGTGCGAACCCGCTATTAGTCCGTTCAAAAGGCACACGGACGTGGCAAAAAACAAGTTGGTAGAATTCAAAATGTGTGCCGCCAAAAGGTTATAAAAAAAAATGGGTATAGAAGATATAAAGAAAGCTAAAGAGGAAGAGAAGAAGGTATTTAAACGCCCGAGCCAGAAGGTTGCAGCGCTTTTAATAGCATTGGGGCCGAATACTTCCTCTGAAATACTTAAAAATATCAAAGACGACGATTTATTGGAACAGATTACTCTGGATATTGCGAATTTGGGTAAGGTTTCTGATGAAGATTTAAACGATGTTTTATCAGAATTTAAAGCTGTTTTTCAAGCTAAAAATTATGTCACCCAAGGTGGTGCAGCTTACGCTAAACAACTTCTTGCACAAGCTTACGGTGAAGCAGAAGCAGCTCAAATGCTTGAAAAAGTAAGCTCTATGGTTAACACTAACCCGTTTTACTTCTTAAACGAAGCAGACCCTTCTCAGTTAGCAAGTACTTTTTCTTCCGAAAACCCGCAATTATTAGCTTTAATTTTGGCTTATGTTAAACCTGAACTTGCAGCACAAGTTTTGGCATTTTTACCGCCTGATATTCAGGCTGTTGTATCAATGAGAATTGCGGATATGACGCCTACAAACCCTGAAATTCTTTCTACGATTGAAGATATTGTACAAAGGAAGTTCTCAGCCCTTCTGGTACAAGATTTCTCAAACGCAGGCGGTGTGGAATCTCTTGCAAATATCTTGAACTGTTGCGACAGAGGAACAGAAAAGAATATTATGGAATGGCTCGACATCGAAAACCAGAAAATGGCTCAAGAAGTTCGAGACCTTATGTTTGTATTCGAAGATATTATTATACTCGACGACAGAAGTATTCAAAGGCTGCTTAGAGAAATCGACAGCAAACAGCTTGCTCTTGCACTTAAGGGTACAAAAGATGAAATCAGGGATAAAATTTACAAAAACATGTCAGAAAGAGCACGTCAAATGCTTAAAGACGATATGGAATATCTTGGCCCTGTACGTGCAAAAGAAGTTCAAGAAGCTCAAACTAATATTGTTAACGCTATCAGAACACTTGAAGCAACCGGTGAAATTACTATTACAAGAGCAAGTGTTGAGGACGAATTAATTGAGTAACAGAATTAAAAGCGATGATATCCAAATCGGCAATAGTTATGTTTTGCCTATTGAACAGTCCAAGGTGACTGTCCAACAGGCAAAAGTGAAAAAAATTATTGCAGAAACTGATGCGCGTGCACAGCAAATTATTGACGGTGCAGAAAGCAAGTCACAAATAATCGTTCAAACAGCTAATACAGAAGCTGCTGAGATTATTGAATCTGCACGAAAAAAAGCTCAAGAAGAGTATAATACAATTAAAGAGCAGGCTTATCAGGAAGGCTTTAATCAAGGGTTACAAGATGGACTTAATAAGTTTCAAAACGATGCTCATCAGGCTTTGGAATCACTTGACACAATGTCTTCAAGTGTTTTTGATATGAAAAAAAATATTATTGATTCTGCTACACTTGATATTGTGGAACTTGTAAGCGCGATTGCGGATAAAGTTTGTCATATAAAATTTGACTCTGATGTTTTACATAAAATAACCATTGATGCAATAAAACAGCTCAACGAAAAAGAAAATGTTACTATTATTGTAAACCCTGAACTGGTTGAAAATATTACATCTCTTGTACCTGATTTTAGAGAAGAGATTCCGAAACTTGAGACTGTAAGGATTGTAGAAGACACCTCTGTTTCACCTGACGGTGTTATTGTCGAAACTTTGAACACCAGATTAGATTCAAGGGTTTCTGTTCAAATAGAAGAAATCGCTCAAAAAATGCTTACAGAGGCTGATGATGAGCTGGAATAAAGATAATTATCTAAACATAATCAAGAAAACAAAAACGATTAAAGAAATCGGCAAGATTACAGAAATCATTGGACTTACAATCGAATCAGACGGCCCAAAATCTTCTATCGGAGATTTGTGCTACATTTATAACGATTATAACGACACTCCTACAATGGCAGAAGTTGTCGGATTTAAGAAAGATAAGATTCTTTTAATGCCTCTTGCTTCTCCTGACGGAATCCGCCCCGGAGCACTTGTTGTAAACAGCGGTGGAGCGATGAAAATAGGTGTGGGAAATCAGCTTATAGGAAGGGTTCTTGACGGTCTGGGCAGACCGATTGATACTCTGGGAGAAATCAGGTTTTCCGAATACCGCTCAACGCAAGCAGACGCAATTAACCCTCTAAAACGTAAACGCATATCAGAACCGCTTGCTCTCGGAATCAAATCAGTAGACGGGTTTGCAACAGTCGGTAAAGGACAGAGAATGGGGATTTTTGCAGGTTCAGGCGTTGGTAAAAGTACAACACTTGGCATGATGGCAAAAAACACATCTGCTGATTTAAACGTCATAGCGCTCATTGGGGAACGCGGACGCGAGGTTAAAGAGTTTATTGAAGAAATCCTCGGTACTGAAGGTATGAAACGCTCCATTGTCATTGCGGCCACCTCGGAACAGCCTTCTTTGGTTAAAATTAAAGCAGCTTTTGTTGCAGCAACGATAGCTGAATATTTCCGAGACAAAGGAATGGACGTTTTGTTCATGCTTGACTCGGTTACACGTATTGCGATGGCACAGAGAGAAGTCGGGCTTGCAATTGGTGAACCGCCTGCAACAAGAGGTTATACCCCATCAGTTTTTGCAATTATGCCAAAACTTATGGAACGGGCAGGGACTACAGAAAAAGGTACAATCACAGGGCTTTATACCGTACTTGTTGAAGGGGATGACTTTAACGAGCCTATTTCTGATACAGCAAGAAGTATTTTAGACGGCCACCTTGTGCTGTCAAGGGCGCTGGCGCATAAAAACCATTATCCTGCAATTGATGTTTTGCAGTCATTGAGCCGTGTAATGGGAGATGTTACAGAAGACGAACACAGAAAAGCCGCAGGGGCAATAAGAAACCTGCTTGCAGTACACGCTAAAAACGAAGATTTGATTAATATTGGAGCTTACGTAAACGGTTCTGATCCGGTTTGCGATAAGGCAATTGCTTTAATGAATAATATTAATGAATTTTTAAGACAATCAACTAAAGATAAAATTGATTACGATAACACAGTAAGCTCATTATTAGAGCTTGGAAGACTTTCGGGATTAAGCTAATATGGATATATTTGTAATTGAGATAAAAGACGCTGACAACATTCACATGGAATTATTAAAAGAGTTTCAGAAAAAAGAAATTTCCGACCCTGAAAAATGGAACGCACATTGTTTTTCATACTTGATGGTTGATAGAGTTTTGAGAGAATTCTATAAACTTGAAGATAGAGAAGTAATTTTCGACGGAAAAAAACCTATTCTAAAATCAGGTAAAAAACATTTTTCAATAAGTCATTCGGGAAAATACACAGCATTGGCATTTTCTGATTACAATTGCGGGATTGATATAGAAGAAATTAAACTAAGAGAGTTTGAAAAAATATCAAGGCGCATGGGTTTCAATTGTGAAACATTAGAAGATTTTTATAAAGCATGGACAAAATACGAAGCTGACTACAAACTTTCTGTACCTGCTCAAAAAAACGAATATTACTGCATTTCAGGCTATGCGCTAACAGTTTCGAGTGTTAATGTTCATGAAGAATTTAACATTTGGCTTGATTCACAGAGCTAATTTTCGGCATTTAGTGTAAAAAATACACCGAATGGCTGATATCCAACCGGGCTATTTTTAAGTGTAAAAACGACATTTTATCGCAAAACCTGCACTACGCGGGCGTTTTACCTTTTGTTACAAAAGTTCACCATACCCCTTGACAAAAATTTTTGGATGGTGCATAATGAAATTGTTGAATGAAGTGTAAGAAAAACACTTAATAAGAAATCACCGGAGGTGACAAATGAGAATAAACGCTATAAACAATATAAACTTTAAAGAAAATACTTTATCAAGAGAAATGAACTCTGAAAGTGCAATCCTTATGTTAAGAGATCCAAATGCATCAATCAAGTTCCAACAGAGCCAAGAATATGCTAGAAAAGCTGACTCAGTTGATTCTAACCCATTCGTTGCATTAGGTTATAAATTATACAGAACTTTCAATATTCTTAAGAACAACGAAGGTTCCCAAGCCGAAGAAACAGCGCAATTCAGAGCAATTGCATAAAAACTTTCTATAATATAATACACACACATAATTTGGCGGTAATTTTTTAATTACCGCTTCTTTTTTTATTAGTTCGCCCGCGCTCCTCCGAAACAAACTTCAAGCGGCAACAAATCGATTGTGGATTAAGACTCAGAAGCAGGTGCAATTGTACCTAAAAGATATGCATAAACAAAAATAAGATAAATGTTTTTAATCAATAT
>CAMTNN010000125.1 GCA_947073895.1 uncultured cyanobacterium | reverse complement strand
AGCCCCTATGGCTGCAACTGGTAAAAAGGATGTTATATCAATACCTCAGGGTACTAAGAAAGCTCATCCGTTTTTGCTTTATCGTGATATAAGCGGTACTTCATCGGTATCCGATATACCGGCTTTTGCATTGGTTGAACCTCCTGAAATGGTGGACGAAGCTTCTGATGCAGCAAGAATTATGGATACTGTTGTTTCAGGTATTTTATATGACAAATTCAGCCCATCTGCTATTTTGAATATTGAAGGCAACGATTATCTTGTTAAGAAAGGTGATGTTGTAAATAACTATAAAGTTGTAAATATTATGCAGGACTCAGTTACCGTAAAACTTGGTGCGAATGTTTACAAGGCAGGTATTGGAGAAATTTTGACTGAAGGTTCTCTAAACCATAATGATGTTTCTAATTTAAATAATAAATTCGGAGGTGAAAGAAGACAATGAGTTACAGTAATATAAAAAGAGTTCTGTCAGTAGCGCTGTTATTAGCGTTTGCAGCACCTTCTGCGACAACCTTAAGCGCGTTTGCTTATAGTACTTCTGATGCGTCTTTATATGGGGGCTCAATGGTTCTAACAGGGGACGTTCGCCTTACTAATAAAAATGATCAAATTACATTAAGCTTACGTGATTCTGATGTTAAACAAGTTTTAAGAATGTTTGCTGATAAAGCGGGTATGAATATTGTTTTCCATGATTCAGTTAACGGAAAAGTTACTTTGGATTTGGTGAAAACTCCTATTAATGAGGCTTTTTCATTGGTATTGCAAATTGCTGGATTGAATTATTATAAGCAAGGTAATACGATGATTGTAATATCTAAGAATCATGCTGACAATGCAGTGTTTTCTAAACAGGAAATGTATACATTCCCTATTAACTATGTGAGTGCGACTAAAGTTGCAAACTTTTTAAATAAAAACGTATTTGCTATGAGAAAAGCCGGCATTTCTGGTGTTCAAGCTGCTACTGTTAACTCTGCAACCAATGAACTTATCGTTTTCGGTATGCCTGGTGATGTAGCAATCGTTCAAAAAGTAATTGAACAGTTTGATAGAGAACCATTGAGCAAAACTTTTACAGTGAGCCATACAACTCCTGCTCAAATGGCAGACATGATTTGTAATGTGCTTCTTCCATCTCAAGGACATGGTGGTAGCGATGATAACGCAGACGATGACGATAGTTCTAGTGATAGTTCTTATGATTCAGCTGAAACAGGAGCTGCTGCTGGTGTAATGACCGGTGCTGCTGCTGATGCGTCAGGCGGTGGTGAAGGAGGCGAAGGCGGAGGTGGCTCCGAAATGAAATTAGGAGAAGGAATCGTTGCCTGCACTTCAACTGTTAGTAAAGTTGGCGGAAATATATCGCCGTTCTCAGTGCCTGGTATAACAATTGCTTACTTCCCTCAAAGAGGTACAATTACAATGATGGGTGGTTCTGAAGCTCAGGCTAATTTGGTTGCTAATTTCATTAAGACACACGATGTTAAGCAGCCACAAGCGTTCTTGGAACTATCAATTGTTGAGCTTACAGAATCAGGTTCAAAAGCATTCCAGAACCAATGGAATGTTACAACAAAAGCTTGGCAGTTCGGTTTTGACGGCCACTCTACTTCTGGTGGAAGAATGGGCGGTCCTGGCGGAAATATGATTAATAAAACATATTATACTTGGAGTGATGGAACTCCTGCTGGAGGACAGCCTAAGCCTATTATAAAACCTGGTAGTGAAGATTCGCCTGGTGAAGTAGAATTTCCTACTTGGTTAGAAATTCCATATAAAGTGCTTGCACCAAATACAACTTATGTTCAATGGGCAATGAACTACTTGATTGAAAATAAAAAAGCAAGAGTATTGGCTAATCCGAAAATCTTGATTACAAATGGTCAACAATCAATTATTGATTTGACTCAAGACTATATTGAAAAAGTTGATACTGAGTTTTTGAGTTCTACATCAGCAGGTTATGGTACAACAACAGGTGCTGTTAACAGAGAATATACAATTGCGGAAGATTTAGGTATCAAGGTTGTATTAACTCCGTTCATTTCACCAGAAGGATTTGTTACATTAAATATTGTACCAGATTATTCAACAATTCAGAGCCAGATTTTTGATTCAGAAGGTTTACCTGCTGTAACATTGTTGAGCAGAAGAAATCTTGACTTAAAGAATGTTAGAATTAAAGACGGTGAAACTCTTGTCCTTGGTGGTATGATTCAAGAGGCTGAAAACAAAACAACAGCTAAAATTCCTTTCTTAGGTGACTTGCCTATTATTGGAGCAGCCTTCAGATCAACAAGTACATCTAAGGAAAAATCTGAACTAGTAATTATGATTACGCCGCATATTATTAATGATGGTGATGGTACGGTAGTAAATAATAATTTATAATCATTATGTCAAATCAACTGGATAAACTAAAAAGTAGTATAAAAAAAGAATATGCTAAAAACTTTGAATTAAACCTGATGAAATCATCAGGTTTTATTCCAGTTGACAAACGACAAAGTGATTTTTGGGTTATTCTTAATAAAGGCAGTATTGCTAATAAAGCAAAAATAGAAACTTTGATTAAGGAAAAATTCACTGGATTAACTCCTAAGTTTATTCCGGTTGAGTCAGGTGATTTTGAAGAACTTATTACGGTTGTGTCTAATGCAGAGGTTAAACAGGAGCAGCCTGTTGCTCCTCAAGAGGTTGAGAAAACAGAGCCTACTGCTGAAGAGATGCTTGTAAGTATTGGTTGGATAACTCAAGAGCAGTTGGATGAGTGCGTTCAAGAATCACAAAATTTGAATTTACCGCTTGATGCCATATTTAATAAGAAGGAATATCTTTCTTATGAGAGAATCGTTTCTTATTTAAAGAAAAAATATGGCTGTGAAGTTGTTTCTAAAGAAAATATTATTGTTGATCAGTCTATATTGAAAATGCTTCCTGATAATATCATGGAGCAAAAACATATTGTTATTATGTCAATGGAGGAAAACAAACTTGCTGTTGCAATGGTTGACCCTTCTGACAGATATACAATTAGAGAAATTTCGCTTTCAACAGGGCGTTCTTTAAATGTTTATGCAATTCCGTATTTCGAGTATGAAGGATTTTTGCAGGATTATATTGCTCAGAAAAAGAGTGAGCAACATTTAAAAGAGACCGAAAAAATTATTGCAAGTATTGAGGAAGAAACGGCTCAATACAATAATGAAGAATCTTTGTGGTCACAGGTTGAAAAAGAACTTCAAGATGCGAGCGGTAATGTTGCTAAATTTGTTTATAAGATTATTACGGACTCAATTGATTCAAAAGCATCAGATATTCACATTGAGCCAAGAATCGGTTATTACGTAGTTAGAGTACGTTCTGACGGTATTTTGAAAAAAGTTCTTGAAATCCCGGGTAGTATTGAAATGGCTGTTATTACACGTTTCAAGGTTCTTGCAAGAATGAATATTGCAGAGCACAGACGTCCACAGGATGGTACATTCTCTATTAAATATAATGACAGAATGTATGACTTCCGTATTAACACTCTTCCTGTTTCGGGAAAAGAGAAAGTTGTTATCCGTATTCTTGCGCCTGCAGTCAGTTTGAAGGCCGGCGGAAGCGGTAAAATGATTATTCAAGGTGCTTCTGAGCATGATTTACAGAAAATCCATGATATGGTTCAGGCGCCTAACGGTATTATTTTAACATCAGGGCCAACAGGTTCAGGTAAAACAACAACGCTTTACACAATTCTTAAGGCGTTGAATAAAGAAGATGTTAATATTACAACAATTGAAGACCCGATAGAAATTAAACTTGAGGGTATTAACCAATCACAGGTTAACGCGAAAGCTGATATTACTTTTGCTTCTTGTATGAGAGCTATCTTAAGACAAGACCCTGATATCATTCTTATCGGTGAAATCCGTGACTTTGAGACTTTAGAAGTTGCTATTTCAGCGGCTCTTACAGGTCACTTGGTATTAAGTACAGTCCACACAAACTCTGCGGCGGCTACTGTTACTCGTTTGATTGAAATGGGTGCAAAAGATTACCTTGTTTCTTCAACCTTAACAGGGGTTATTGCACAGCGTCTTGTAAGAAAATTGTGTGATAAATGTAAAGAAGCATATTTCCCGGATGAAGAAGAAGCAAAACATATCTCTAATAATCCGGAAGTTCAGCAAAAGTTGATGAAGACAAAACTTTATCGACACAAAGGCTGTAAGGAATGCGGATTTTTAGGATATACAGGTCGTATTGGTATATATGAAGTTATGCCGATTACAAGAGAAATTAAGAAGCTTATTGCACAGGGTGCTCACGATATTGAGATTGAAGAGGCAGCTGTAGCAGCAGGTATGGTTACATTAAAAGTTTCCTGTCTAAACCACATATTGGATGGTAATACAACGTCCGATGAATTCGTCAGGGTACTTGGTTATGCAAATGAATAAAGGATAAGAAGAGGTTTTAATAAATGCCAATATATAGTTATGTAGCATTAAAACAAGGTAAGGAAGTTGTAAAAGGTGAAGTTACTGCGTCTAATTTAAAAGATGCCAGAGATGTTATCCGTAAAATGGGTTATGTACCGACAAAGATTACCGAGTATGTTGACCAGAAGGTTAAAAAAGGCGGAGCAATTTCAGCGTTGTCTTTGTCTGAAAAGATTGACTTTATCTCTACATTCCAAATTTTGCTTCAATCAGGTATTCCGGCAGTTGAATCTTTGATGTTTATGGAGCAGGAAGCTGCAAAGAAGAAAATTCAAAATATGTCAAGAGTACTTAAAACTCAAATTATGGCAGGTTCAACATTTGCAGATACCCTTGCAAGATATCCGCAAGTTTTTGGCTACATTTTTATCGGTCTTGTAAAAGCCGGTGAAGATTCCGGTGAATTGGACAAAACCCTGGCTAGAATGTTGGAATTGTTGAAAAAACAGGATGCC
>CAMTNN010000124.1 GCA_947073895.1 uncultured cyanobacterium | reverse complement strand
TTAATGATATTACAGAAAGGTTGCAATAATGAGTAAAGATAGAACAAACATAGAAAAATTATACGATGTTATTAAAAGACCAATCGTAACTGAAAAATCAATGATGGCAACAACTTTGGGTCAATACACTTTTGAAGTAAATATGAACGCTACAAAAGTTGAAATCGCTCAGGCTGTAGAATTAGCTTTCCCTGGCAGAAAAGTTAAGAAAGTTAGAACAGTTTATATGCCATCACACGAAAAAAGAATGGGTTACAAATTCGGTAGAACAGATTCTTCTAAAAAAGCAATCGTAACTATTGAAGGTGATCCAATTGAAGAATTGACTGCTATCTAGTCAAATCAAATGTAAATAGCCAAAAAGATAATTATAGGAGAAAATAAAATGGCAATTCGTAAAATTAATCCGACATCTCCGGGACAAAGAGGTATGACAAAGAGTGATTATCAAGAAATCACTACTTCAACTCCTGAAAAATCTTTATTGAAGAAATTAAACAAGACTAGCGGTCGTAACAATACCGGTAGAATCACTTGTAGACATAAAGGTGGCGGTGTTAAACAATCTTACCGTATCATCGACTTCAAAAGAGAAAAATTCGGTGTACCTGCAACAGTTAAAACTATTGAATATGATCCAAACAGAAATGTTAGAATTTCATTAGTTTTCTATGCAGACGGTGAAAAAAGATATATCTTAACTCCGGAAGGACTTAACGTAGGCGATATAATCGTAAGCGGTCCAGAGGCACCTATCCAAACAGGTAACGCTTTACCTTTAGAATTAATTCCACTTGGTACAATTGTACACAACTTGGAATTAATCCCTGGCAGAGGCGGTAAAATGGTTCGTTCAGCAGGTAACTTTGCACAAGTTATGGCTAAAGAAGGAAACTATGTAACTGTTAAATTACCTTCAGGTGAAATGAGAATGGTTAGAAAAGAGTGTATGGCAACAGTTGGTACACTTGGTAACTCAGAATTCAAGAACTTGAAAATTGGTAAAGCAGGTAGAAAAAGATACATGGGCGTTAGACCTACAGTACGTGGTGTAACAATGAACCCTTGCGATCACCCTCACGGTGGTGGTGAAGGTAAAACAGGTCCTGGCGGACACCCTAAAACACCTTGGGGTAAACCAGCTCTTGGTTATAAAACAAGAAAGAAAAATAAAGCTTCTGATAAACTTATCGTTAGAAGAAGAAAAAAATAATTGCTTAAAGCTGGCAGGGTAAAATAATATTTTACCCTCCTGCTAGCAAATTTTAAATTTACAAACATTATTATAAATAATACAAAGGAGAAATTAATGGCACGTTCATTAAAAAAGGGCCCATACGTAGAAGAAGCTCTTCAAAAGAAAATTAACAAGATGAATGAAAATTCAGAACATAAAGTTGTTAAGACTTGGTCAAGAGCATCCATGATTATTCCTGATATGCTTGGACATACCATTGCTGTACACAACGGTAAAACCCATGTTCCAGTGTATGTAACAGAACAAATGATTGGACACAAATTGGGTGAATTCGCACCGACTAGAATGTACAAAGGTCATGCTGCGGATAAAACAGCAAAAAGAAAGTAATTGATTAAGAATTAATTAAAAAAAAGGAAAATAAAAATGGAAGCTAAATCAAGACAAACAGATATAAAAATGACAGCAAGAAAACTTCGCAGAGTTATCAACGAAGTTAGAGGTAAAGCTGTTAACGAAGCTCTTGACATGTTACGTTTTATGCCTTACTTTGCAGCAAGAGTAGTTGAAAAGAACGTAAAAGCTGCAGCAGCTAACGCATTTGAACTTTCTGGCGTAAGATCAGACGCATTAAAAGTTTCTGAAATTTTCGCTGATGAAAGCGTATCATACAAAAGAGGTAAACCAAGAGCTCAAGGTCGTATTTACAAGAGACTCAAACGTACATCTCACCTCACAGTTAAAGTTAGTGATGCAAAATAAATAAGGAAATAAAAAATGGGACAAAAAACACATCCAACCGGATTTAGAGTAGGTGTAATCAGATCTTGGGCAAGCACATGGTATGCAAAAGTTAAAGATTATGCTGAATTCGTAGCAGAAGATGCTAAAATCAGAAAATTTGTTAAGAAAAAATTATATGCAGCTGGTGTTGCAGAAGTTCTAATTGATAGAAAATCTCAAAGCTTAACTATTACAGTAGTAACAGCTAAACCTGGTATTGTAGTAGGCAGAGGCGGACAAGGTATCGAAGAACTAAAAGCAGAAGTTGCTAAATATTTAGGTAAACCGGTAATCATCAATGTGGTTGAAGTTGCAAGAATTGATTTGAGTGCTCAATTGATTGCTGAGGCAGCAGCTCAACAACTAGAAAAACGTATAGCATTCAGACGTGTAATGAAACAAGCTATGCAAAGAGCAATGAGAGCTGGCGCTCAAGGTATCAAAATTATGGTATCAGGACGTTTAGGCGGTGCTGAAATTGCTCGTTCTGAGTGGGCAAAAGAAGGAAGAATTCCTCTTCAAACACTAAGAGCTGATGTAGACTTTGGTTTCACTGAAGCAGATACAATTATGGGTAAGATTGGTGTTAAAGTTTGGATTTTCAAAGGTAACTTAATGCCTGGTGAAAAAGCAGATATGAACATCAAATCTAAAGACTCAAAACCATCAACAGGTGAAAAATTTAACAACGGTAGACGTGGTAAACGCAGACCTGTAGAAACAAAATAGTAAATTAGGAGAACAATAATAATGTTAATGCCAAAGAAAACAAAATACCGCAAGATGATGAAAGGTAGAATGAAAGGTACTGAAACAAGAGGTACTGAGTTCGAATTTGGTCGTTACGCATTAAGAGCTGTAGAACCTGGCTGGATTACAAGCCGTCAGATAGAAGCAGCAAGACGTGCAATGACTCGTGAAATCAAACGTGGCGGTAACGTTTGGATTAAAATATTCCCAGATAAACCGATTACTGCAAAACCTGCTGAAACTCGTATGGGTTCAGGTAAAGGTAACGTAGAATACTGGGTAGCTGTAGTAAAACCAAACAGAATTCTTTTCGAACTTGATTACTTCGATAGAGCAACAGCTGTTAGAGCATTAGAACTTGCAGCTCAAAAATTACCTATCAAAGTTAAAGTAGTTGAAAAAGAATCTGTATAAGTTAAAGGATAATAAAACAATGAAATTAAGTGAAATGCGTGAAAAAACAGTTGAAGAGTTAAAACAGTTTGTTGTTGATTCTAAAAAACAATTGTTAGATTGCAGAATCAAGAAATCAATGCATAAATTAGAAAACACAGCAGAAATTTCTAAAACAAAACGTTTAATTGCTCAAGCAAAGACTGTAATTAAAGAAAAAGAGGTGGCAAATGCCTAAGAAAGAAAAACAAGGTGTAGTAATCAGCGACAAAATGGACAAAACAATTGTTGTAAAAGTTGCTTCATACAATCCACACCCAAAATATAAGAAAATTATTGAATCAAATAAAAACTACAAAGCTCATGATGCTAACAATGAATGTGGAATTGGCGATACAGTAAGAATTATCGAATCAAAACCAATTTCAGGCGGCAAAAGATGGGTTCTTGAATCAATCGTAGAAAAAGCTAAGTAGTAAATTTTAAAAATTCCTCCGGGGTGAGCCATCGCATTAGGTTCATGGACAGGAGGGTAAACAAAAGAAGGTTAGGTCAGTGCTACTGACTTGACGGAAGAAAAAGGAAACGGAAAAATGATACAACAAGAAACTAGACTAGTAGTAGCAGATAATACAGGTGCTAAAGAATTGTTAGTTATCCGTGTAATGGGTAGCTCAAACAAGAAATTTGCTGCAGTTGGTGATGTTGTAGTTGCAACTGTTAAAGATGCAACTCCTAATATGACTGTTAAAAAATCTGAAGTTGTTAAAGCAGTTATCGTTAGAACAAAACACGATATCAAACGTGCTGATGGTTCTGTAATCAGATTTGATGAAAATGCAGCTGTAATCATTAACAAAGACGGTAACCCAAGAGGTACTCGTGTATTTGGACCTGTAGCAAGGGAATTGAGAGACAAAAACTTTATGAAGATTGTTTCTCTTGCACCGGAAGTAATTTAGTAGGAGTCAGACATGGCAGATAATAATAAAAAAAGCTTGCATGTAAAATCTGGTGATAGAGTTATCATCACAGCAGGCAAAGATAAAGGAAAAATGGGTAACATTAAAAAAGCAATCCCAACTGAAGGTCAAGTAATAGTTGAAGGTGCTAATATGATTACCAAGGCTACAAAAGCTAATCCTGCATACGGTATTCAAGGCGGATTGATTAAGAAGGAAGCTCCTCTTGATTCATCTAACGTAATGATCGTTTGCCCTAGCTGCGAAAAGCCAACCAGAATCTCTCACAAAGAGGTAGACGGTAAAAAAGTACGCGTTTGTAAAAAATGCGGTGAACAGTTAGACGTATAGTTTAATATTAAATACGCGGCGGCGGTGGGGGCCAATGTGAATTGAAACTTACGCGTTCGCTAATCGTATTCAAGAAAAGGAAAAGAAAAATGACAAAGACAAAAAGCTTAAGAGCAAAATACAACGAAGAAGTTAAAGCAGCACTTAAAGAAAAATTCGGTTATGAAAACGAACATATGATTCCAAAGCTTCATAAAATCGTTTTAAACATGGGTGTTGGTGAAGCTTCTCACAACTCAAAAATCGCTGACGCTATTGAAGCTCAATTGACTAAGATTGCTGGTCAAAAAGCTGTTGTTACCAAAGCTAAAAAATCAATTGCATCTTACAAATTAAGAGAAGGTATGCCGGTTGGTGCAATGGTAACAATCCGTGGCGAAAGAATGTATGATTTCTTGCAAAAGCTAATCAGTGTTGTTCTTCCTCGTATCAGAGACTTCAGAGGTATCTCTGCAAAGAGTTTCGACGGTCGTGGTAACTACACTCTTGGTTTAAAGGAACAAGCATTGTTCCCTGAAATCACTTATGAAGAAGTTGATTTAGTAAAAGGTATGAACGTATCTATTATTACAACTGCTAATACAGATGATGAAGCAAGAGAATTACTAAGACTATTGGGTATGCCATTTAAAGGT